>NZ_SOGZ01000035.1:0-62337 GCF_004403145.1 Cryobacterium sp. TMT1-62
ACTCCAACGCTCCATCGTCAAGCACCGGGCCGCGATCCTTGCATCGATCGAGCACGGCCTCTCCAACGGCCGCATCGAATCCATGAACACCAAGATCCGACTACTCACCCGCATCGCCTTCGGCTTCAAATCACCCGACGCCCTCATCGCCCTCGCCATGCTCAGCCTCGGCGGCCACAAACCCGCACTCCCCGGCCGGGATTAACCCACAGAAGCAGCAGGAGAGCCGAGATTTTGCCCAAAACGGCGCAAAACCGCCTTCCGGGCCTCAGAACCCCAAAATCTCCGTCGAATTCGTCAGGGCCAGCCGGGCTACGCCTCGTGCGGCCGCTCGGTGTCGTCGTCGCGCAACAAGTCTTCCAGGGCCTGGTCCACCTCGTCGAGGACCGGCTCAACCCCGGCTGCCGAGCTGGTCAGGCGGGCCACGAGGGCCTGTGGGTCGTCGAGGTCCGCTGACGAGGGCAGAAGGTCCGGGTGGGCCCACAGCTCGTCGCGCTTCTCGTTGCCAACGGCATCCGTCACGGCCTGCCACAGGGCGGCGGCCTCGCGCAGGCGCCGGGGGCGCAGCTCGAGCCCGACCAGGGTGGCGAACGCCGACTCGGCGGGCCCACCGGATGCCCGGCGCCGCTTCACCGTCTCGGCGATCGCGTCCGCGCGGGGCAGCCGGCTCGTGGCCTCGAGGGTGACGACATCGACCCAGCCCTCGATCAGGGCGAGCATCGTTTCGAGCCGGGAGAGCGCGGCCAGCTGGGCCTCGCTCTTCGGCGGGATCAGCGAGCCGTCGACCATGGCGGCGCGCAGTTCTTCCGGGTTGGCCGGGTCGAAGCCGTCGGCCAGCTGCTCGAGGCGGCTTGAGTCGATGTGGATGCCGCGGGCGAAGTCGGTGATCGAGCTGATCAGGTGCAGGCGCAGCCAGCGGGAGTGGCGGAAGAGGCGCGCGTGGGCGATTTCGCGCACCGCGAGGTAGATCTGCACCTGGTCGGCGGGAACGTCGAGGCCTTCCCCGAACGCGGCCACGTTCTGGGGGAGCAAAGCGGCCTGCTGGTCGCTGAGCAGAGGGATTCCGACGTCTCCACCGGAGACGACTTCGCTGGACAGCTGACCCACGACCTGGCCGAGCTGCATGGCGAACAGGGTGCCGCCGATGCTGCGCATCACCTGGCCGGCACCGGCCATCATGCCCTTGAGCTCTTCCGGGGCCTGATCGGTGAGCACCCGGGTCAGGGAGTCGGAGATGCTGGTCGCGACGGGCTCGGCGAGCTGGGTCCAGAGCGGCATGGTCGCGGAGACCCATTCCTTACGGGTTATCAGGCGCGGAGGGGTGGTGAGCTCGGCGACCGAGATCACCTCGTCCAGCCAGAGGGAGGCGATGTGGAATGCCTGGTCGAGGGCGGCGCGTTCGGCCGAGGTCACGTCGAGCTGACTCTGGGCCGCGCGCTCCTGGCCCTGGTTGAGGGCGGCATCCCAATTGATGGATCCGTCGCCGCCGCCGCGCAGAGCACCCTGCAACTGATTCATCAGCGCGGAAATGCTCGCCGGGTCGCTGGGAAGCCCCGCCGCGCCGGCCAGCTGGCTCGGGTCGATGGACGACTTCCCACTCAGGATGTCGCGCAGCATGTCCCGAAACTCATCTTCGGGATTGTGACCCTCGTCGGGTCGGGAGTCGTCGTCGGCCACTTCAGGCACCTCTCAGTCGCGTCCTTCTACGCTAGCCGGAGATCCCCGGCGCGGACTGGGAAATGACCTACGCTGGTAAACCGGTGTCCGCCTGCCGCGAACAGCCAGCACAATCCCTGGAAGGAGACCGGTGGCCCTCTTCACCGATCACCCAGTACAGCCGCCCGACCGATCCGCGCGCGCCGTCGGGACAGGCTGGGTGGTGCTCGGGATCGCGATGGTCATCGGCCTCATCCTCGCCGTGACGCCGTCACCGTATGTGATCGAGAAGCCAGGACCGGTCTACAACACCATCGGCACGGCCGAACAGGACGGCAAGCAGGTGCCGCTCATCTCCATCTCCGGCGAACCCGTTTACCCGACCGAGGGCAGCCTCGACCTGCTGACCGTGTCGCTGCTGGGCAACCCCGACAACCGGCCGAGCTGGCTGACGGTCGCCGCCGCCTGGCTCGACCCGAACCAGGCCGTGATCCCGATCGAGTCGGCGTTCCCGCCCGACGTGAGCACGAAGCAGCGCGAGGAGCAGAGCCAGGCGCAGATGGTGAATTCGCAGCAGGATGCGATCGCCGCCGCTCTGACCAGCCTCGACTATGACTACCCGACGATCCTCTCGGTCGTCTCCCTGCCGGGCGACTCGCCCGCCGAGGGAGCCATCGAAGCCGGCGACGAGGTGGTCTCGGTGAACGGTGAAGACGTCGCCGACATCACGGCCCTGCGGGACGCGCTGACGCGAAACGGTGTCGACGACGCCGCCTCCATCGGAATCATCCGGGACGGCGCCAGCGAGACGGTGCAGGTCACCCCGGTTGAATCGGGCGACGCCGTCGTGGTGGGCATCAATGTGACGAGCGACTACGACTTCCCCTTCGACGTCACGATCGAACTCGACTCGGTCGGCGGGCCCAGCGCGGGCATGATGTTCGCCCTCGGCATCATCGACACGCTCACCTCCGGCTTTATTCAGGGCGGTGAGGATGTCGCGGGCACCGGCACGGTAAACCAGGCCGGCGAGGTGGGTCAGATCGGCGGTATCCGACAGAAGCTGATCGGTGCCGACCGAAGCGGCGCCGATTGGTTCCTCGCGCCCGCCGACAACTGCGACGAGGTCACCGGTCACGTGCCCGACGGGATGACGGTCTTTTCCGTGGACACCCTCGACGACGCGCTGGCCGCGCTGGACGCCATCCGCACCGGTTCGGACACCGACGCACTGGAGCAGTGCGCACTCGGCTAACCCCGGGCCGCTGCCCAGCGAATGTGCGGCTTTCGTTCGCGGCGGCTGTCTAGAATGGGCGATGACCGCCGATTTCGAGATCAAGAGGCCAATTCGTGACGTCACAACAAGCCCGAAGCGCTCCCGCGCCACAGCGCAGCCGTGCTCCCCTTGCCATTACGGCAGCGATTATCGCGGGGCTGGTGATCATCTTCTTCGTTTTCGCCGGGCTATATGCCGACGTTCTCTGGTTCGACCAGTTGGGCTTCCTAGCCGTGCTGACCACGCAGTGGTTCGCCGGTGCCGTGCTGTTTCTGATCGGGTTCGTAGCGATGGCGGTCCCCGTCTGGGCGAGCATCCAGATCGCTTACCGCTTGCGGCCGGTCTATGCGAAGCTCAACTCGCAGCTCGACCGCTACCAGCAGGTCATCGAGCCGCTGCGCCGCCTCGCCATGTACGGCATCCCGGCTCTGCTAGGTCTGTTCGCCGGCGTCGCCGCGGCCACCCGCTGGCAGGTCGTTCTGATGTGGCTGAACCGCACGGACACCGGCCGAGTTGACCCCCAGTTCAAACTGGACATCTCGTTCTATCTGTTCGATCTCCCCTTCCTGCACTCCGTGCTCGGCTTCGCGTCGGCCGTGGTGCTCATCTCGGCCCTCGTCGCCGCGGCTACGAGCTACCTGTATGGCTCGATCAGGGTGAGCGGGCGCGAGGTCATGGTTTCCAAGGCCGCCCGCATCCAGATTGCCAGCACGGCAGCCCTCTACCTGATGCTGCAGGCCGTGAGTATCTGGCTCGACCAGTACTCCACGCTGACCAACACCAACGACATCATCACCGGCGCCGGCTACACCGACGTGAACGCCACGATTCCGGGCCGCGCCATCCTGGCCGGAATCGCCGCCGTCGTCGCTATCCTGTTCCTCCTCACGGCCTTCATCGGCCGCTGGCGCCTGCCCATTGTCGGCACCGCGCTATTGATCGTGAGCAGTCTCCTGCTCGGCTCGCTGTACCCGTGGGTCGTGCAGCGCTTCCAGGTGGTGCCGAGCGCCAAAACGCTCGAAGAACCCTATATTCAACGCAACATCGACCTCACCCGCGACGCCTACGACCTGGCGGATGTGGAAGAGATTCCGTACAACGCGATCACGACGGCCGCGCCCGGCGCCTTGCGCGCCGACGCTGAGACGACCGCCAACATTCGTATTCTCGACCCTGCTCTGGTCAGCGACGCGTTCTCCCAGCTCGAGCAGTTCAAGCAGTATTACCAATTTCCGCAAAACCTCGACGTCGACCGGTACCCGATTGACGGCAAGTCCCAGGACACAGTGGTCACCGTGCGCGACCTCAACCTGGCCGGTTTGAACGCCGGCAACACCTGGGTCAACTCGACCGTGGTCTACACGCACGGCTACGGCGTCGTGGCGGCCTACGGCAACCAGCGCTCGGCCGCCGGCCAGCCCGTGTTCCTCGAGTCCGGCATCCCGACCACCGGGTCGCTGCCCGAATACGAACCGCGGATTTACTTCGGCGAGACGTCGCCGCCGTACTCCATCGTGGGTGCGCCCAAGGACAGCAAGCCGGTCGAACTCGACTACCCGTCGGGCACGGATGGGGCGCAGCAGACCTACACGACATTCACGGGCGACGGTGGGCCGAAGCTCGACAACGCGTTCAACAAGCTGATCTACGCGCTCAAGTTCCAGTCGGAGCAGATCTTCCTGGCCAACGCCGTGAACGAGAAATCGCAGATCCTTTACGACCGTGACCCGGTCACCCGGGTGCAGAAGGTGGCTCCGTACCTGACCCTCGACTCCGACGCTTACCCGTCGATCGTCGACGGCAAGCTCAAGTGGATCGTCGATGGCTACACCACCTCGGCCGACTACCCGTACTCCACTTCCGTGGGCCTGAGCGACGCGATCGCCGACACGGAAACGCCCCCGCAGCCATTCGCGCTCGACAACATCAACTACATGCGCAACTCGGTCAAGGCCACGGTCGACGCCTACGACGGCGAGGTCACCCTCTACGCCTGGGACGACGAGGATCCGCTGCTCAAGACCTGGCAGAAGATCTTCCCGTCGACGATCAAGCCGATGTCCGAGATGAGCGGCGATCTGATGAGCCACGTTCGCTACCCGGCGGACATGTTCAAGGTGCAGCGCCGGGTTCTGGGTAAGTACCACGTCACCGACCCGGGTTCCTTTTACTCGGTCGACGACGCCTGGACGACGCCGAATGACCCGGTGTCGCCGTCGACGAACACGACCCTACAGCCGCCCTACTACCTGACCATGCAGGTTCCGGGCCAAGAGAAGCCATCCTTCTCGCTGTACACCACGTTCATCCCGGACGCGAGCGGCGCGACGAGCCGGAACGTTCTGACCGGCTACCTTGCGGTCGACGCGGATGCCGGTTCGACCGACGGGGTGCGGGCGGAAGGCTACGGGAAGCTCCGCCTGCTCAACCTGCCGGAGGACGTGACCGTGCCTGGCCCCGGCCAGGTGCAGGCCAAGTTCAACGCGGACCCGACCGTCTCACAACAGTTGAACCTGCTGAAGCAGGGCCAGTCGAAGGTGCTCAACGGAAACCTGCTCACCGTGCCTGTGGGTGGCGGCCTGCTCTACGTGCAGCCGGTTTACGTGCAGTCCACGGGTGAGACCAGCTACCCGCTGCTGCAGAAGGTGCTCGTCGCCTTCGGAGACCAGATCGCGTTCGAGGACACGCTGGACAAGGCGCTTGACGTGCTCTTCGGAGGCGACTCCGGCGCCAGCGCCGGAGACACCGATGTGCCGCCGTCCGAGACGCCCGTGGAGGGGGAGGCCCCTGCCGAGGGCGAAACCACCCCGTCGACGTCGACCGGTGACCCGGCGACGGATGCTCAACTGAAGTCGCTCCTCGCCGCGGCCAGGCTGGCCGTCACCGAGAAGCAGGCGGCCCTGACGACCGGTGACTTCACCGCCTATGGGGTAGCCGACAAGAAGCTGAACGATGCGATCGCCGAAATGCTGGTGCTGCTCGACCAGTAGCGAGTCGTTCGCCGTTTCATCCGCTGCGCGGGTGCTGCGCCGTTTCGCCGGGGGCACGCCTCCCGCGGAACGGCGCAGCATCCGCGTTCCGCGGGCCGGGACGGCCGGTTCCGCAGCCCGTGTGGTCGGATCGCGCCGGAGGCTGTGGTAAATTTATCGTTGCAGCGCGGGGTGGAGCAGTTCGGTAGCTCGCTGGGCTCATAACCCAGAGGTCGTAGGTTCAAATCCTGCCCCCGCAACCAAGGGCGTTTCAGGCAATGCCAGCGTGATTTTCATCACATACGCAGAAGGACCGGTTCAGCAGAAATGCTGCACCGGTCTTTTTGCTTTAACTCACGGAGGCCAGTGAATGTCCGGACTTTTCAGAGAAAGTGTCGGGGAGGCCATCACCCTGACTCCACATTCATCACGGCCGTAGTCCGACTACTCGATCCGGATCGTCTGGGCGACGCTCGGCACCCCGTTAACGTCCATGGCGAACAGGAGATAATGCCCGGGGACCACGACTCCCGGATCGGACGGAATCGTCAGGGATGCGGTATTGCCGGTTACGCCGGTGGGCGTGAGTGGGATGCGACGCTGGTCAGTGTTGATCGAGTGGGTGACCGTGCTCATGCGGATGAGGGGGAACGCTGGTGTGGGCCCGGACGTCGTTACGTGGATGGTGGAACTCCGCACCGCAGCGGTAGGCGCCGTGGTGATCGATGGACGAGGGCGGGCGGTGCCGTCGGCGTTGAACAGGTAGGGCGGGGTGAATATCTGCCCGTCCGGGTGATTGGTCGTGCAGGTGCCGCAGAGGCCGCCACCGCCGACGAAGACCCGGGCATCAGGCAGCAGTAGCCCCACGCTGTGATATGTGCGCGGCGCAGTCATCGGCGCGAGCGCGGTGAACTTGCCTGTCACCGGGTTCCAAACCTCAGGCGCCATGGCGGCCGTTGCGTCCGAGAACGGCTTCGCGTACGCCTGACCGCCCAATGCCAGAACCTGTCCGTCGGGCAGCACGACGGAGTTCAAGAAAGCCCGTCGCGCCGCCATGTCGCCGGTTCGCGTCACCTTGACACCATTGTTGATGTCGATTGCATAGGCCCGCGCGGTCGCGTCACTGTCCTGGTACGCGGGCGAGCCACCGAGGGTGAGTATCTTGCCGACGTCGTACATGACCGAATTTCCGTTCATCGCGTCGCCACTGTCGGCCCGGAGACCAAGATCCTGAACAGCGCTGGTGCTGCTGGTCATGTACATGTTCATCCGACGGCTCGGGCCGGCATTGAACACCTTCCCGTCGGCCACCGCGAACAGCCACGCGTGGTGGTCGGATCGGAACACCCCTTGCGGGTCGTTCGTCAGGATCGGTGCGACAGGCACGTTGGCCAGCCCGCGCCACCCGGCGCTAGTCGACCAGATTTCACCGTTCTTACCGCCCTGGCCGCCCGCCCAGGAACCGCCGAGAAGGAACACCTGCCCATTGCAGAGCGTGACGTTCGACTGATAGGCGCGCGGGATGTTCATGGGTGTGGCGGCTGACCACGTGTTGTTCGCCGGGTCGTAGATCGTCGACGAGGCGGCGTTGCTCCCCCCGCTGATCAGGATCCTGCCGTCCGAGAGGATCGACACTCCGGGGCAGAACATGTCGTGCCCCGTATTAGCGACAGTAAGCGGGGTGACCACGCCGGTGTTCAGAGCGAGGATGGCGGTCTGGGTCTTGCCGTTGGCCCCGCCGAAGGTCGTGTTGGAGTACGAGAACCAGGTGAGCACTTTGTTGCCGGGCAGGAGGGCTGCCGCCGTGGTCCACTGTCCGCGATTGCCGGCCTCGGTCGTCGCGGTCAGGCGAACGTATCGCGCCTGAACAGCCGGGAACGTGAGGGCCTTCGCCTGGCTGTTGTCAGCCCAGATTCCGCTGGCGACCGGTGCACTCCAGCTCGTTCCGTCGGAGCTCACGGCGATGGCGTATTGGCCGATGGCGCCGTTCCGGGACGTGCCGGACCTCGGGGTGTAGGTGAAGCCGGAGACCTCGTTGATCGCCCGCATGTCGAGAACAATGCTGTGCGGAAACGGGATCAACGGGGGGGGGGGGGGGCTGGGAGTGCCAGATCGTGGTGAGGTCGCCGTCGAGCATGTTCGCGGCGCCGCCGCTTTCGCGGGTTGTCTCTTGGTCGCTCGCCGTCACTATCCAGCCGGTCCGGGTGAGCGCCGTCGGCGCTGGCGCGGGTGGGGGCGGCGGGGTGGTGCCTGTTTCTGCGATCAGATGGAGTTCGGCGGCGCTGGTCCAGGGCCGCCGTGACCTGCCTCCGTGATCGCGGTCAGCCGGATGAAACGGGTCGCCACAGGGGTGAATCCCGTCGTCTTCTCCAACGCGTTGTCGGCCCAAATTCCTGTTGCGACGGCGGCACCCCAGTTCGTGCCATCCGGGCTGGCATGGATCTCGGAACGGCCGATTCGTCCATTCGAACTGCATGTGCGCGGCAGGTACTTCAGGGCTGCGACGGTGTCGGTTTTGTACATGTCGATGGTGATCGAATGGGGCAGCGGCACCGCGGTTCCGCTCCACTCACTGTGCCAGTAGGTCGAGGCGTTGCCGTCGAGCACGTTAACGGCTGCGCCGTTCTCACCTGTGGTTTCCTGGTCACTCGCGGTCACGGTCCACCCTGTGCGCGGCAGCGGAGTGGACGAGAAGCCGGGCAGCAGTCGGCTTGCGGCGCATGCGGAATACCTCGTTGGGTACCTCGGGGAAGGTGCAGGCACTGTCGATAGAGTCCCAGATCCACCGTCAATGAAAGGGTGTGGGGAGAGCAATTCGACGAACGTCGACATCCCCGGCACAGCGTCGCGCGCGGTCGCCCAGGACGTCCGAAATCAGTTTCCGGACTTGTCGCCGAAGCCCTCGGCATAAGCGGCGGTGTCGGACAGGACTTCTGTGAGAACGGTCACGGGTGAATCTCTCTCTATCGAGAGCGGTTTCAGGAGTACCCAGAGCGTGGCCATCACCTCTGAGGTCTGACCATGCGTTTCACAACCCGAGGCTGTGGTAAGTTTGTTCTTGCAACGCGGGGTGGAGCAGTTCGGTAGCTCGCTGGGCTCATAACCCAGAGGTCGTAGGTTCAAATCCTGCCCCCGCAACCATCAGCCCCCGGAACCACACGGTTCCGGGGGTTTTTTTGTGTCTGGCACACGTGGCTGTGCGCCGAACGAATCGTCACGAAGGAGTCACTCATGCCACTGGTTCGAATCGATCTGAATCGAGCGGGCCCCCAGTCCAGTAAGTTCGATATGCATCAGGTCACCGGCGAACCCTCGCTGTTTCAGGCCGCCGCACGACAGTCGGGAACAGTTCAGATATGAAGCTCAAGATCAGCCTGCTGGCCGTTTTCGGTGTCGCGTCGCTGGCGCTGACGGGGTGCACCGCCACGGGAACGGATGCTGACGGGGGAGCGGCAGGGGAGCCGGTCACCATCGCCGTGGTCACTCACGGCACCGCGGGCGATTCCTTCTGGGACGTCGTCAAGAGCGGCGCCGAGCAGGCAGGCACCGACCTCGGAGCCACGGTCACGTATCAGGGCGACGGCGACCCGGTCAAGCAAAGCCAGCTGATCGAAGCGGCCATCGCGGCCCAGCCCGACGGGCTCATCATCTCGCTGGCGAACCCCGACGGCGTGAAGAGCGCCGTCGAGAAAGCCGTTGCCGCCGGCATCCCAGTGATCACCATCAACTCGGGCCTGGAGAGGTCCGTCGAATTCGGCGCCCAGACCCACGTCGGCCAGAGCGAGTTCATCGCGGGCCAGGGAGCCGGTGAACAGCTGGCCGCCGCCGACGTGACCAACGTGATCTGCATCATCCACGAGGCCGGCAACTCGGGGCTCGAAGAACGCTGCACGGGTGCCGCCGACACGGTCGGCGCGGACGTCAGCAACGTGCAGGTCGACGTCGCCAACCTCGCGGATGCCCAGAACACCATCAAGAGCAAACTCCTGGCCGACCCGTCCATCGACGCCGTCCTCACCCTGCAGACCGGGGTCGCCGTGGCCGCGAGCCAGGCCATCGACGAGGCGAAAAGCCCAGCCACGCTGGCCACGTTCGACGTGTCCGCCGACGTGACCCGGCTCATCCAGGGCGGCAAGATACTGTTCGCGGTCGACCAGCAGCCGTACTCCCAGGGCTACTTGCCCGTGACCTTCCTCACCCTGCAGAAGCGCAACGGCGACGTCGTCGGCGGCGGGCTGCCGGTCTATTCAGGCCCGGGCTTCGTGACGAAGGACAACGCGGCCCAGGTCGCGAAGTTCGCGGAGAACGGCACGAGATGACCGTCGCTGTGGGCGCGGGGATCGATGAACGGCCGACGAGGGCGCATCCGCTGCCCACCCTGCTGCGCAGGCCTGAGGTCGGCGCACTCGTGGCGACCCTGGCGATCTTCCTCTTCTTCTCGCTCTCCACGCAGGCGTTCCTGACTCCCGCGGGCATCTCCACCTGGCTCTACTCGGCCTCCCTGTTCGGCATCATGGCCGTGGCCGTCGCCCTGCTCATGATCGGCGGGGAGTTCGACCTCTCGGCGGGCGCGATGACGGGCACCACGGGGCTCATCGTCGGCGTGGTCACCACTCAGTGGGAGCTGAACATCTGGTTCGCCCTCGTGCTGGCCCTCGCGGTGGCCCTCCTGATCGGCGCCGGCAACGCCTGGGTCGTCATGAAGACCGGCCTGCCGAGCTTCATCGTGACCCTCGCGGCCTTCTTCATCCTGCAGGGCTGCAACCTGGCGTTGACGAAACTCTTCACGGGCAGCGTCGCCATTCAAGGGATGGGGGCGGTGCCCGGGTTCGACCAGGTCAAGGTCTTCTTCGGCTCCTCGTTCCCGTTCCTGGGCATGGACGTCAAGATCTCGATCGTCTGGTGGATCGCGTTCACCGCGCTGGCCACCTGGGTGCTGCTGCGCACCCGGCCCGGCAACTGGATCTTCGCCGTCGGCGGCCAGGTCACGAGCTCCCGGCAGGTCGGCGTTCCCGTGTTCAAGGTCAAGCTCGGGCTGTTCATGACCACGGCCAGTGCCGGCTGGCTCGTCGGCATGCTTCAGCTCTTCGACGTGTCGACCGTGCAGGCCACGACCGGGGTCGGTCAGGAATTCATCTACATCATCTGTGCCGTCGTGGGCGGATGCCTGCTCACCGGCGGTTACGGATCGGCAATTGGTGCGGCCCTCGGAGCCCTGATCTACGGGATGACCCTGCAGGGCATCGTGTTCGCCCAGTGGGACAACAATTGGCTCAAGGCATTTCTCGGCGGGATGCTGCTGCTCGCCGTGCTGGTAAACCTGCTCGTTCGCCGCCAGTCCGGGGTGCGCGCATGACGCCGGCCCCGATCCGTCCGGAGCCGATTCTCGAGGTGCATAACATCGGGAAGTCCTACGGTTCGGTGCGGGCGTTGGCGGGCGTGTCGGCATCCGTCGGCGCCGGGGAAGTGCTCTGCGTGCTGGGCGACAACGGCGCGGGCAAGTCAACGTTCATCAAGATCCTCTCCGGTGCCCACCAGCACTCGGAGGGCAGCCTGCGCGTCTTCGGGGTGGAGCGCCGATTCGCGCATCCGCGGGAGGCGCTCTCCCTCGGCATCGCCACCGCCTACCAGGACCTGGCCGTGGTGCCGTTGATGCCGGTGTGGCGCAACTTCTTCCTCGGTTCCGAGCTCACCCGAGGCCGAGGCCCGTTGCGGCGCCTCGATGTCACCGGCATGCGGGCCACGACCAAAAACGAGCTCGCCCGGATGGGCATCAACCTACGCGACGTGGACCAGCCGATCGGAACGCTTTCCGGCGGGGAACGGCAATCCGTCGCCATCGCACGCGCCGTGCATTTCGGGGCGAAGGTCGTCATTCTCGACGAGCCCACGTCGGCCCTGGGGGTCAAGCAGGCCGGGGTGGTGCTCTCGTACATCGCCCGGGCCAGGGACCGCGGGCTCGGCGTCGTCTTTATCACGCACAATCCGCACCACGCCTATCCGGTCGGCGACCGTTTCCTGCTGCTGCAGCGCGGCACCAGTATGGGTGATTTCGCCAAGAGTGAGATCACGATCGAAGAGATGACCGCGCTGATGGCGGGAGGGGCCGAACTTGAGGCGCTGGCCCACGAACTGGAGCGTGCGTAGGGCCTGAGATGGCCGCCCCGTCGCCGCGCGGGCGGTGGAAAGGCGTTGATTCATTCGTATACATTTACTAAACTAGTTCTCGTTATTTGTGAGCTACTCTCGGCTTCAGGTTCTAGTCAGGGTAGAATTATTCCGTGACCAACCTTTTGGAACAGCCCGAAGCGGATGCCGCGCACGGCCTGTCCGCGGCGGCTCGGGCGGTCGCGGGGCTGCCGCAACGCCGGAGAACTACTCGAGCGCCTGACGCTCGTCTCCGGGCCGACCGCGGGGCGACAGATGCGGTTGGGCACGCAGCTGCGCACCGGCCGCTCCTTGGGGTGGCGAACCACTGCCGCTCACCTTCCCCGCCACGGCCATCGGCCTGGCCGCCGGGCGATCGGCGTCGACGCGGCCGACGCGATCCTCACCGCGTTGACGCCGACGCTGCGGTACACCGACCTGGACTCGGTGCAGGCAGCCGAGAGCGAGCTGGTCGCCTCGGCCACCGGCACCATTTCTGAGACCCCGGTGCCGGCGTCGGTGCCGGCGTCGGTGCCGGCGGATGAGATCCGGTTGCAGGGTGCGGTCTGGAAGGCCGTGCTCGCGCCCGACGGGTCCCGACCAGCGGCGCCACGACGTGCTCGCCGTGATCCTCGACGTCGTCTCCCGGGCCGGGGAGGCCCCGACCATCGGCGGCGCCCCGGCCACGGTTCTGGTCAGTGTGCGGGAACAGGACCTGAACGCGGACTTCGGTCAGGGCCGCGGCGTCGGCTGGATCGACGGCGTCGAAACCCCGATCTCGATCAGCGCCGTCACGGACCTGATCAGCAACGGCGGTCAGTAGAAAGTCGTCATCACCGACGAGGGACGCATCATCGCCCTCGGCTCACCTGAACGGTGCTTCACCGCCGCGCAACGCCGGGCGATTCAGCTCCGCGACGGCACCTGCGTCATCCCAGGCTGCAAAATCCCGGCCGGGATGACCGAGATCCACCACGTGATCCCGCACTCCGAGGGCGGACCGACGCACACCGACAACGGCGTCTGTTTGTGCTGGTGGCATCACCGCTACCTCGCCGCCTCCGGCTGGGCAATCCGGATGGTCCGCGGCGCCGTGCAGATCATGGCACCACCCTGGCTGGAGACCGGGGCCCGCAAATGGCGGAACGAGACCAAGTCCCGCCCCCGAATGACGGACGCGGTCGAACGGAAAAACGGATAGGGGGTCCCTGGCCCCTGGTCCCTGGTCCCTGGTCCCGGTCCCAGGTCCCAGGTCCCTAGTCTCGGTCTCGACAGGCTCGACCAGCGTCGAGGGAACGTTGGGGAGGGTGGGTCGCCGGGTAGCGTGGGGACCATACGCGTTGACCCGAGAAAGGGGCCTCATGAGCGCACCCCACGATCCGTTTGAGCTTTCTGCACGCCGGTTGACGCTGGACCTCGCCCGGCGGGGCACGGAATTCTTCGGTCGCGAACTGCAGGGGCTAACGGACGATGAACTCGACGGGGACTCCCTGCTGCCGGGCTGGACCCGGCGCCAGGTCGTCGCGCACGTCGCGTCCAACGCCCGCGCGATCGGAAGGCTGGCACAGTGGGCCGACACCGGAGCCGAGACGGTGATGTATGCCTCGATGGAGGCGCGGAATGCGGAGATCGCCTCGGGCAGCATCCTCAGTTCCGACGCGCTCCGAGAATCCTGGGCGGACTCGGCCGCCGACCTGGACCGACGCTGGCTGGCGCTGGCGGACGACCGCTGGGTCGTTCCGGTCAGGAACGGGCAGGGTGCCATGGTGCCGCTGCGGGACACGATCTGGGTGCGCACCCGCGAACTCTGGATCCACGCCGTCGACCTCAACCACGGTGCCGGCTTCCGGGACCTGCCGGAGGAGGCTCTCGAGCGGCTTCTCGGCGAGATCGTCGGTGCCTGGGCCGCCCGGGGTGACACGGGCCGCCGGCTCACCGCGACGGATTCGACGCACACAGGCTACGGCGATCCGGATGCCGCCCACCAGGTCACGGGGTCGCTCGCCGACCTGGCCGCCTGGGCCGCCGGCCGTGCCCGATCGGGCGTTACTTCCGATGCGGGGGAGACCCCCGTGGCAGCGCGCTGGCTCTGAACCGACTGTGACCAGGCTCGCTCCTGCCACAGGGTGGGCCGTACACGAGAACGGCCCCGCACCAACAGGTGCGGGGCCGTTCCCGAGTCAATCAGGCGGTGACGGCTACTTGCCTGCCTTGCGGGCCAACTTCTTTTCTTCGGCCGGTGCCACTGCTTCGACGGCCGCGCGAGCGGCGCGGACCTCGTTGAAAGAGGTGCCGTAGTACGCGGCCTCCATGATGGTGTGCATGTCGNGCGGCGCGGACCTCGTTGAAAGAGGTGCCGTAGTACGCGGCCTCCATGATGGTGTGCATGTCGTCGAGCATCGGCATGCGCGGGTTGGCCGGTGCGCACTGGTCACCGTAAGCACCCATGGCCAGGCTGTCGAGGCGGCTGATGAAGTCCTCTTCCGGCACACCCTGCGCCTGGAAGGACGGCTTGATGCCGGCCAGGTCGCGCAGCTTCTCCACGGCCAGGGCGTAGGACTCGACGCCCTCCGCCGGGGTCGACGCCGGGAGGCCGAGGTGCTTCGCGATCTGCTGGAAGCGCTCCGGGGCGATGTAGCTCTCGTACTTGGGCCAGCTGGTGAGCTTGGTGGGGATGAGGCCGTTGTAACGGATCACGTGCGGCAGGTAGGTCGCGTTGACCCGGCCGTGGATCAGGTGGAGCTGCGCGCCGGTGACGTGAGCCATCGCGTGACAAATACCCAGGAACGCGTTGCCGAACGCCATCCCGGCGATCGACGAGGCGTTGTGCATCTTCTCGCGGGCCTTGATGACCTCACCGTCGGTGCTGGCGGTGGTGCCGTTGACGCTGGTCACGATGTTCTCGAAGATCAGCTTGATCGCGTGCAGGCAGAGGCCGTCGGTGAAGTCGTTCGCGTAGACGGACACGTAGGCCTCGGTGGCGTGTGTGAGAGCGTCGAAACCCGAGTCAGCAACCAGGAACGACGGCATCATGGCCGTGAGCACGGGGTCGATGATCGCGACGGTCGGCAGGAGGGCGTAGTCCGCGAGCGGGTACTTGACTCCGGTGACTTCGTCGGTGATCACGGCGAACGGGGTCATTTCCGAACCGGTGCCCGAAGTGGTGGGGATGCAGACGAGCTTGGCCAGTTCGCCGAGGTCGGGGAACTTGAACGCGCGCTTGCGCACGTCGAAGAACTTTTCCTTCATGTCGGAGAATTCGATTTCGGGGTGTTCGTACAGCAGCCACATGACCTTCGCGGCGTCCATCGGCGAGCCGCCGCCGAGAGCGATGATGGTGTCAGGCTTGAAGGCCCGCATTTCGGCGGCACCCTTTTCGACCGCTGAGACGGTCGGTTCGGGCAGCACGTTGTCGATGATCTGCAGTGCGACGCGGCCCTCGCGCCGGTTCAGGATGTCGAGGATCTTGTCGACGAAACCGAGGCGGGTCATGGTCGAGTCGGTCACGATCGTGACACGTTCGACGTTGCGCATGTCCGCCAGGTAACGGATGGCGTTCGGCTCGAAGTACGTCTTGGCGGGGACCTTGAACCACTGCAAGTTGTTGTTCCTTCTGCCGATGCGTTTGACGTTGATGAGGTTGATCGCGGAGACGTTGTTCGAGACGGAGTTGTGTCCGTACGAGCCACAGCCGAGCGTCAACGACGGGATGAACGCGTTGTAGATGTCACCGATACCACCGAGCGAGCTGGGAGCGTTGGTGATGATCCGGACCGCCTTGACGCGGGTTCCGAACTCTTCGATGATGGCCGGGTTTTCGCTGTGGATGGAGCCCGAGTGGCCGAGGCCGTCGAATTCAACCATCTGCTCGGAGAGCGAAATGCCCTCTTCAGCGTCCTTGGCATGCAGCACGGCGAGAACGGGTGCCAGCTTTTCGCGGGTCATCGGCTCGTGCGGTCCCACTCCGGCGACCTCGACCAGGAGGATCGATGTGTCGGCCGGGATGGTGAATCCGGCCTGCTGGGCGATCCAGACCGGCGACTTGCCGACGACGGCGGCGTTGAGCTTGGCCTCGCCACAGTTGGTCGAGTTGGCCTGGACTCCGAAGATGTAGTCCTCGAGGAGAAGCTTCTCGGCCGGGGTGACCAGGTAGGTGTGCAGGATCTTGAACTCGGCCATGGCTTCTGCGTAGAGCGGCTCTTCGATGATGACGGCCTGCTCCGACGCGCAGATCATGCCGTAGTCGAAGGACTTGGAGAGCACGACGTCGTTGATGGCACGCTTGAGCTTGGCGCTCTTCTCGATGAAGGCGGGAACGTTGCCCGCTCCGACGCCGAGGGCGGGCTTGCCGCAGGAGTACGCGGCCCGGACCATCGCGTTGCCACCGGTGGCGAGAATGGTTGCGACGCCCGGGTGGTTCATCAGCAGGCTGGTGGCCTCGAGGGACGGCGTTTCAACCCACTGGATGCAGTTTGCCGGTGCACCGGCGAGGATGGCGGCGTCGCGCACGACGCGCGCTGCGGCCACAGAGGACTGCTGGGCGCCCGGGTGGAAACCGAAAACGATCGGGTTGCGGGTCTTCAGCGCGATGAGCGACTTGAAGATCGCGGTCGAGGTGGGGTTCGTAACGGGGGTCACACCGCAAATCACGCCGACCGGTTCAGCGATCTCAGTAATGCCGGTAATGTCGTCTCGGCTGATAACGCCGACGGTCTTAAGGTTTTGCATCGAGTTCGTAACGTGCTCGCATGCGAAAAGATTTTTAACGGCCTTGTCTTCGAATACGCCACGGCCGGTTTCGGCTACGGCGTGAACGGCAAGCTCGGCGTGTTTGCTGAGAGCAGCCACCGAGGCTTTCTTAACGATGTGGTCGATTTGTTCCTGCGTGAAGTTCGCGTAATCCAGAAGCGCGACCTGAGCGGCTTTAACCAGAGAGTCAATTTGAGTGGCAAGTGACTCGGTGACTGGTTTGTCGATTATTGTCATTGTGTCCCTTTTTGGCGGCCCACCTTGGGCTTATCGCCTCTTACTTATAACCTTAGGGTGCTGGCCAGACGGCCGCACGTCGAGGGACGTGCAGTCAGCGGTCCAGGGTCGGTCACCGTCAGCAGATTAGCTGATCGGGGGCATCTTCGCCGCGAGGAACGAAACCTTCGGAAATTGTCTGACAACTCGCAGTAAGTTCGGTTTCTGGCGCGCGCGTGCACGCGCGCGCCGCGCGCGCGAAGCCGGGCCTGAAGCCCCGGCAGGTCAGCCTCGGCCGAGACTGCGAACGGTGCCCACGGCGGCCTGAACGGATGCGGCCGCTTCAGACGCATCCGCTGCTGTGGTCGTCGATGCCAGCGTGAACCGCACGGCGGTCTGGGCGACCTCAGCCGGGATGCCCAGAGCGGTCAGCACGTGGGACGGTTCGTCACTGTCGGCCGCGCAGGCCGACCCGCTCGAGCAGACGATGCCGCGCTGTTCCAGCTCGAGCAACACCGCCTCGCCGCTCGTGCCCGGGAAGACGAACGAGGCGGTGCCCGGCAGACGCTCCGTCGGGTGGCCGGTGAGCCGGGCCGACGGTGTGCCGCTCAGAACCGTGGCGATGAAGGCATCCCGCAGCGCGGTGATGCGGGGCGCTGCCTCCGCGCGTTCCGCCTCGGCGAGGCGCAGTGCGGTCGCCAGCGCCAGCGCCCCGGGCACGTTCTCCGTTCCGCTGCGGCGCCCGCGCTCCTGACCGCCGCCGTGCAGCACCGGTTCGACCGCGATGCGGCGGCGCAGGAAAAGCATCCCGATGCCGGGAGGTGCGCCGAGTTTGTGGCCCGACAGGCTCAGGGCATCGACGCCGAGAGCCCCCACGTCGACCGAAAGCCAGCCGGCCGCCTGCACGGCGTCGGTGTGGAGCGGCACGCGGGCGCCCTGGGCGATGGCCGACAGTTCCGCGAGCCGCTGAACGGTGCCGACCTCGTTGTTGGCGTATTGCACCGAGACGAGGGTGGTATCCGGGCGGATCACGGCGCGGAGCTGTTCCGGATCCACCCGGCCGGAGGCATCCGGGTCCAGGAGCGTCACCTCGAAGCCGTGCAGGCGGCGCAGATAGTCGCAGGATTCGAGTACCGCCTCGTGCTCGATCGGCGTCGTGATGAGGTGACGGCCGCGTGGAGCGCCCAGGGCGATGCCCTTGATCGCGAGGTTGTCGGACTCGGTGCCGCCGGTCGTGAACACAACGTCGGCCGACCGACACCCGAGCACGCCCGCGACCATGGCCCGCGCCTCGGCCAGCGCGGCGGCCGCGGCCTCACCCACTCGGTGGTGGCTCGACGGGTTGCCGAACCGGCCCGCGAGCTGCTGCCAGAGCACCTCGAGAACTTCCCGTCGCACCGGGGTGGTCGCGGCGTTGTCGAGATAGATCATGGCCGGACCGGTCAGCCCTCGGTGAGGATGACGACGTCGAGGCCGAGGTCGAGGGAGCGCACGCTATGCGTGATGGCCCCAACCGAGATGATGTCGACGCCGGTCTCGGCGATGCCGCGCACGGTCAGCAGAGAGACGCCGCCGCTGGCCTCCACGCGTGCTCGGCCGCCCGTGAGGCGTACGCCCTCGCGCAGGTCGTCGGGGCTGAAGTTGTCGAGCATGATCGTGTCGACGCCGGCGGCAAGCACAAGCTCGATTTGGTCGATCCGGTCCACCTCCACCTCGAGGTGCGTGGTGTGGGAGATGCGGTCGCGCACCTGCCGGAGCGCCTCGGTGAGGTTCAGGCCGCCCGCGGTTAGCACGGCCAGGTGGTTGTCCTTGGCCATGATCGCGTCGGAGAGGCTGAACCGGTGGTTGTGGCCGCCGCCGTCGCGCACCGCGGCACGTTCCAGCACACGCAGGCCCGGGGTGGTCTTGCGGGTGTCGACGATGCGGGCGCGGGTGCCGGCCGTCTCGGCCACGTAGAGCGCTGTCAGTGTGGCGATCCCGCTCATGCGCTGCACGAAGTTCAAGCCGATGCGCTCGGCCTGCAGAATGCCGCGGGCGGACCCCGACACTTCCGCCAGGGTGTCACCGGCGTCGAAGACGGTGCCGTCGGCCACGAGTATCCGAACGACGACGCGCGCGTCGGTCAGTCGGAAGGCCGCCGCGAACACGGCACCACCGCTGAAGACGCCGGATTCCCGGGCGACCAGCTGCGCGGTCGCGGCGGCGTCGGCGGGGATCAGCACCTGCGAGGTGAGGTCACCCCAGGGGGCGTCCTCCTCGAGCGCGGCGCGCACGACGGTGTCGATGGCGTTCATGGTCAGCATGCAATGGCCTCCTCGGCCTCAGTGGGGTGGTCCAGATTCAGGGTGCTCCGCATGCCGTCGGCTGTGTCCGGGGCTGTGCCGCGGTTCCAGGCGACGGTGCGGGTCCAGGCGACGGTGCGGGTGAGCTCGAGCCGGCCGTCGGGGTAGTCGGAGCGGTGATGTGCGCCGCGCGATTCCTCCCGGGCCAGGGCGGAAGCCACGGTGACCCGCGCCAGGTCGAGCAGGTTGGCGTCTTCATATGCCCGAACCCGCATATTAGGTGCAATGGTTTCGTCCGGGCCCGTCGGACGGGTGGCCCAGTCGGCCAGGGTGACGGATGCCTCGGCGAGCTTCTCCCCACTCCGCAGCACTCCCGCGCACTCCCACATCAGCTGCTGTACCGCGTCACGGTCGACACCGGCAGGCAACCCCCCGGTGGTCGAGCCGGTCACGACCGAGACCCCCGCCGACACCCGAACCGGCAGGCGCAGCGCGCGCACGGCCCGGTCGGCGAACACGGCCGCCTCGAGCAGAGAGTTGGAGGCCAACCGGTTGGCGCCGTGGGCGCCGGTGCGGGCCACTTCCCCCACGGCGAACAGGCCGGGCAGGCTGGTGCGGCCCCAGATATCCGTGAGCACCCCGCCCATCCAGTAGTGCGCCGCCGGGGCGACCGGGATCGATTCGACGGCCCAGTCCAGGTCGGCAGCACGGCAGGCCGCGGTGATGGTCGGGAAGCGTCGCTCGAGAAGTTCGCGGCCGAGACCGGTGGCGTCCAGTCGCACCGGTTCGCCGCCCTGCCTGGTCATTTCCCGGGCGATGCCTCTGGCCACGATGTCGCGCGGGGCGAGTTCCGCATCGGGGTGCAGGTCGAGCATGAAGCGGTGGCCCAACGCATTTCGCAGCACGGCGCCTTCCCCGCGCACCGCCTCGGAGACCAGCGGGGTACCGGGAACGGCGAGTGCGGTCGGGTGGAACTGGTAGAACTCGAGGTCGGCGACGGATGCCCCCGCGCGCCACGCGGCGGCCACGCCGTCGCCCGTCGCCAGAGCCGGGTTCGTGGTGTGCGGGAAGAGCTCGCCGGCACCGCCGGTCGCCAGGATCACCGTGTCGGCCAGGATCGTGCGGAGTGCTTCGTCGGGCCCGAGGAGGACAGCCCCGGTCACGCGACCGTCCTGCACGGTCAGATCAACCAGCATTGTGTGTTCCTGCACGCGCAGGCGGGCGCCCACGCCCCGCAGCGAGCGGGCGGCCCGTTCACGCACCGTCGCCACGAGGGCAGCCTCGATGGCTGCGCCCGTGGCGTCCCCGCCGGCGTGCAGCACCCGCGAGCGGGAGTGGGCAGCCTCCAGTCCGCGGGTCACCCCGGACTCGTCGCGGTCGAAGTCCACACCGAACCGGATCAGGTCCCGCACCCGAGCCGGTCCCTCGGAACAGAGCACGTGCACTGCGACCGGGTCGCAGAGTCCGGCCCCGGCTCGCAGGGTGTCCTGTACGTGTGACTTGACCGAGTCGTCGGGGAACATGGCCGCGGCGATCCCGCCCTGGGCCCAGCGGGTGTTGCTGTCGGGCAGGGCCGCTTTCGTGACGAGGGTGACCTGGTGGCCGGCATCCGTCGCACGCACCGCGGCGATGAGTCCGGCCAGCCCACTGCCGACGACGAGCACGCGGGTCACGGTCAGGCCTCGATGGAGACGGGCGGCTTGGCGGAAAGCATCCGTTCGAGGGCGACGCGGGCGTTGCCGGCAACCTCGCCCGATACCTGGATGCGATTGAGCACCTCGGGCGCGCGGTCCGCGGTGCCGACCAGCGCTTCGAGCACCCAGGCCAGGTAGCCCGAGTGGATGCGGTACATGGTGGAGCAGGGGCAGACCACCGGGTCGAGGCAGAAGATGGTGTGCTCGGGGTGCTGTGCGGCGAGCCGCTGCACCAGGTTGATCTCGGTGCCGATGGCGAACGTAGACCCGGCCGGGGCTGCCTCGATGGCCTTCTTGATGAAGTCGGTCGAGCCGTAGGAATCGGCGGCGTCGACGACGCCCATCGGGCACTCCGGGTGCACGACCACGCGCACGTCCGGGTGCGACTGGCGGGCCGCGGTGATCTGGTCCACCGTGAAGCGCTTATGCACGCTGCAGAACCCGTGCCAGAGCACGACCTGGGCGGCCTCGAGCTCCTCGGCCGTGTTGCCGCCGAGGGCCTTGCGCGGGTTCCACATCGGCATCCGCTCGAGGGGCACCCCCATCGCCTTGGCGGTGTTGCGGCCGAGGTGCTGGTCGGGGAAGAAGAGAACGCGGCGGCCGCGGGCGAAGGCCCACTCGAGCACGGTCTCGGCGTTGGAGGAGGTGCAGACGATGCCGCCGTGCTCGCCGCAGAACGCCTTCAGCGCGGCCGAGGAATTCATGTAGGTGACCGGGATCACGGGCACGCGGCCGTCGACGCCCTGCTCGCTGCCGTAGAGGTCCTCCAGCTGTTCCCAGCAGTCGGTGACGGAGTCGATATCGGCCATATCGGCCATCGAGCAGCCGGCGGCGAGGTTGGGTAGTATGACCGCCTGCTCCGGCGTGGAAAGCAAGTCGGCGGTTTCGGCCATGAAGTGCACTCCGCAGAAGACGATCGCCTCGGCATCCGGACGGCTCTTCGTGGCCTGCGCCAGCTGGAAGGAGTCGCCCACGAAGTCCGCGTGCGCCAACACCTCCTCGCGCTGGTAAAAGTGCCCGAGGACCACGACCCGGTCGCCGAGCGTGGCCTTGGCGGTACGGATGCGGTCGCCGAGTTCCTCCGTCGACGCGCGACGGTAGACCTCGGGCAGCTCACCCTGCCGCGGTGACCCGGTGGGGATGACATCGCCCATCGACGACCCCGGGCCGTAGCCCGGCGTGCCGGAATCAAACTCCCACGGAGCGGTGAGCAGGTCGGGGCTGCACGTGCTGCCGGTGGCAGCTCCCGTGCTGATGAGTCGAATGGTCTGGTCGACCGATGCGATGGTCATGCGGTTACTCCTCGATATTCATACAAAGCGATAGTCGGACAAGCGGTGGCCAGCAGGAGGGTGCTGGGAGGAAGAGTCATGCTCAGCCGATGGCCGGCTCGAGCGCACCCGGAGTGGTGGCATGAACGGAATCGTTGTAGCGGTAGAGGCGGGGCGGCCGATGCGGTACGCCGGCTACGCGCTGGCCGGTGTCGACCACGGTGCCTGACCCCTCGATCGTGCGGCGGAAGTTGGCCGGGTCGAGGGCCT
Organism: Cryobacterium sp. TMT1-62; assembly: GCF_004403145.1. NCBI lineage: Bacteria > Bacillati > Actinomycetota > Actinomycetes > Micrococcales > Microbacteriaceae > Cryobacterium > Cryobacterium sp. TMT1-62. The sequence continues at coordinate 22,531 of NZ_SOGZ01000035.1, forward strand.
TCTGCAGCACGGCCTCATGCACCTCGCGCAGCTGCGCGAGCGTGAAGGTCTCGCCGAGGAACGCGTGCGCGATGCGGGAGTACTCCACCTTGGTGCGCAGGCGCCAGAGGGCGTATTCCACGATGAGGTTGTGGTCGAAGGCGAGCGGCGACAGGTGGTCGGCCGGAAACCACCGCACATTCTCGTCCTCGACGGCCAGCGCCGCCTCACCGGACTCGACGAGCGCCCAGTAGACGACCGAGACGACCCGGCCGCCGGGGGAACGCCCCGGATCCCCGAAGGTGTAAAGCTGCTCGAGGTACTTGGGGGTCAGGCCCGTGGTCTCGCGCAGGGCGCGCGCGGCCGCGCCGGCCAGGCGCTCATCGGCCCGCAGGCCGCCGCCGGGCAACGCCCACTGACCGAGGTAGGGTTCCCGGGTGCGGCGTACAAGCGGCAGCCACAGGGTCGAGTGGCCGGATTCCGGATCCGGCCGCAGGGCAAAAATGACCGTCGACACGGCGAGGGCCGCCTCAAGCTGGGTGTTTATTCGCGCATCCACTGTCATTCACCAAGTAAAGGTCATTGTGACTCTAACTGAATGGATTCATCTTATAGTCACTCTGACCAGAAGTCACGCCCTATGGGGAGGCGTGCGGGTCCGGTCAGCGGGCACGCGGCAGGGATGTCGGTGTAGACGCGGCAACGCGGCGAGCGTTCCTGCCGGTGAGACCCCAGATAGTGACACGGGCCATCGCCTCGGCCACGATCGCGGCACTCATCTTCGAGGAACCGACGGTGCGCTCCACGAACGTGATCGGCTTCTCGACAACGCTGAGCCCGGCCCGAACCGCATGCAGCAGCATGTCGATCTGGAAGCAGTAGCCCAGGCTCTCGACGCCGGAGAGGTCCATTCGCCGGAGGGCATGCGCCGTGAAGACGCGGTAACCGCCGGTGACGTCTCGCTGGGGCAGCCGGAGCAGCACGCGCGAGTAGACCGATCCGCCCCGCGACAGCAGACGCCGGTGCCACGGCCAGTTCCGCACCATTCCGCCCGGGACCCAGCGGGAGCCCAGCACCACATCCGCCGTCTCCGCGGCCTCGAGCAGGGTCGGCAGTTGCTCTGGCAGGTGCGATCCGTCGGCGTCGAGCTGCACCAGTCGGTCGTAGCCGCGGGAGAGCCCCCAGGCGAAGGCCTCGAGATAGGCGGCTCCGAGGCCGCTCTTCCGGGAGCGGTGCAGGGCGTGCACTTGGGAATCGGTGGCGGCCAGCGCGTCAGCCAGCTGCCCCGTGCCGTCCGGGGAGGAATCATCGACGACCAGAACGTCGGCCGCCGGCACGCTCGCGCGCACCCGGGACACGATCGACGCGACGTTGCCCTGCTCGTTGTAGGTCGGGATGATGATCAGAGTCCGAGCCATGGGGCTACCTTGTCATTTCGATGATCTGCGTTCGGTTCAGCATGGTCGACTCGGCGACCGTGAACCCGAGTTGTTGCAGGATGCGGATGTTGTCCCCCCGCCTATTCTCACCGCTGGCCTGGTTCAGCAGCACCCAGACCCGGTTCGTGCCGGTAAGTCGGTCGGTCACCTGCTCCAGCGGCACAGCCACGTCCCACAAGTCGTTGGTGGCGTCGAACGGTACCGCGAGGGTGACGTCCCGCAGGCCCTCGAACGCGGCCGGGTAGAGCCGCAGGGCGAGGCGGGGCTTGCGGGAGGGCCGCACGCTCTCGTCGAAAACGACCGCGTCTCCGGGCTGCGCGCCGGCCCGCACGACCTCGGACGCCTGGCGCAGGTCACTGCCGTAGTTCTTGCCGAACTCGCCGCGCTGGTCGAGATAGGTGGGCAGCATGAGAGCCGTGATCAGGCCCAGCGCGGCGGCCTGCGGCCAGAGCGGCCGGAGGCAGGCGATCCCCATGGCGATGGCGATCGCCGCCGCCGGCGTACCCACCGACAGGTACCGCAGCGAGTACATCGGCGTGACGAGGTGCGTGCCGATCAGGAGCGCTGCGCTCGGCACGATCAGCCAGGCCAGCATGACCGCCAGGGCCGCCCTGGTTGCTGTTGGTGCGGCCCGCCGCCCGCGCACGGCGAAGACCATCACCACCGCCAGCAGGATCAGACCCCACGCCAGAACGGCCAGCGGTACGTTGCCGAACCACTGGTGCACTGCGGCGGTGAGCACGGCGATCGGCGGGCGCCGCCCGATGAAGGCGATCTGATCGCGCTGCTGAAGGCTGGCCGCCATCACGGGGGCAGCCAGGGCGAGCCCGGAGGCCGTGGCCAGGGTCCAGGCGCGAATGCCCGCCCACCTGTCGCCCTCCGGCGGTATCAGCAGCACGGCGAGGCCGAGCACCGGGATCAGCAGCAGCACAAAGAGGAAGAAGTAGATTCCCAGGGCCAGGAGCGCGGTGTAAGCCGCCCAGAGCGCGAAGCGGGTGGCGCGATCCTGATAGCGGCTCCGCAGCAGGTGCATCAGCAGAACGGTCAGCCACACCACAACGGCCGTGGCGACTGCGGCCGAACGGGCTTCGGCGCCCATGTAGGTGACCCGGGGGAGCAGCGCGAAGACGATGGCCGCGAGCACGCCGACCCGGTGGGAGATCAGGGTGCGTGCCAGCACGAAGGTGCCGGCCGTCGCGAAGCCGACGAAGAGAGCGCTCAGCCCGCGAGTCGCCAGCTCCGAAGAGCCGAAGAGGCCGATCCAGACGTGCAGCAGCAGATAATAGGCGCCGTGCACCGCGTCGACGTTGTCCAGAAGTCGGAAGAGCCCCGGCAGGGAACGTTCCGCCGACATCACGCTGGCCGCCTCGTCGCCCCAATACGAGGGCCGCCACGATCCTGCCGCCGAGACGAGGAGGCCGAGCAGCCCGAGAATCGCTGCCAGTCCTTCGGTTCGGCGCAGGGGCAGGGTCAGCGCCTCGGGGCGAACCAGGCGGGAGACCAGCGGAGGGGGAGACACGCATATACGTTAGGCCACCCCGCTGAACCCTGGAACCCAGGACCGGTACGGACCGAGGGCTACGGATGCCGCGACCCCGGCCGAGGCGTTGCCGGCGGCTAGGCTGACGCCATGATCGATCCCCTCGAGACGCGCGATCCTGCTCCCGCTGCAGCTGCAGCTGCCGGCGCTGGCTCCGGCCCTGTGGCTGCCCTGGGGGTTGCGGTGGCCCAGTTCGCCCCCGGCCGCGAGCCGGCCGTGAATCTCGCCGCCATGCGTGCCCTCGCCGAGACGGCCGTCGGCCGCGGAGCCCGGCTGGTCGTCTTCCCCGAGTACTCCTCTTTCTTCGAACCGGTCCTGGGGCCCTCTTTCGTCGCCGCGGCCGAACCTGTGGACGGCCCCTTCGTGGCCGCCCTCGCCGCGCTCGCGGTGGAACTCGGCGTGCATGTCGTGGCCGGCATGCTGGAGGCCACGGATGACCCGAGCCGCTTCTTCAACACCCTCGTCGCGGTGGATCCGGCCGGCGAACTCGTCGCGAAGTACCGCAAGCTGCACCTCTACGACGCTTTCGGCGACCGTGAATCGGACTGGGTGCGGCCTGGCGCCGTGGAGGAACCCGAGACGTTCGAGGTGGCGGGACTGCGGGTGGGACTGCAGACCTGCTACGACATCCGTTTCCCGGAGGTGACGCGCCGCCTGGTCGACGCGGGGGCCGAACTGGTGCTGGTGCCCGCCGAGTGGGTGCGGGGACCGTTGAAGGAACAGCACTGGCGCACGCTGCTGACAGCGCGCGCCCTGGAGAACACGGTCTACGTGGCGGCCGCCGACCACGCCCCGCCAGTGGGCGTCGGCAACAGCATGGTGGTCGACCCGATGGGCGTGGAACTGGTCACCATCGGCGAGACAACGGATGTCGCCGTCGCCTGGGTGCTGTCGGAGCGCCTCACAGCCGTGCGCGCCCGCAATCCATCGCTGGCCCTGCGTCGCTTCGCGGTCGTGCCCCGCTGAGCGTGCAGCCAGCTCAGAGTTCGGTGGCGATGGTGTCCTGCGAGGCGGGCGCCGCGCGCACCGTGAACTTCTGATCCGGGCGATGACCGCGGTCGGTGCGCTCCGGATGTTCGGGTTCACCCATCGCCCGCTCCTCGCCGGTGGCCACCAGACCCTGGGAACTGTTAGCGGAACGGGTGAGCTGGGCGAGCCATAGCGGGTTGATGCTCGGCGGCTGACCGCCGGAGAACTTGAAATACAGGGGAATGGCCGGGTGCAGCCACGCGGAACTGCGACCGTTTCCGGCTTCGGCGGCGTTTCGCCACGAGAGCAGGAAGCTTTCGCCCCGGCGAAGTTTCTGTACGATCACGATCTGGAGATGCGCCAATATCCGGTCGTCGAATTCGACCGTGACCCTGTCATACGTCAACGAACCCATGGGGAGCCGCTTTCAATCGGTGGGGCTGTTCAGAGGCCGGCCGCACAGGGTGACCAGATCTCAGGACTGCTCCTCAGTTTGGTCGCTATGAACCCGCTTGACAAGGGAAACAGCCGTGCCGCGGGATCGTCCAGGACACAGCGACTACTACTGCGGGAACACGCCTGACCGGGGCAGGCATCCGTTCGGCAACAGGTGAAGCAGCGTCTCATACGGTTTCTCCACGTGCGCGAAATGCCCGGTGCCCGGCACCGTGACCAGATCGAAGCCGCGGATGACCGCGCGGAGCCTGGCCGCATCCGTCGCCGCCACGAAAATGTCGGCGTCACCCTGGGTTGCGTGCACGGCGCACTCGATCCGGGCCCAGCGGTTGGCGTCGTAGGTTCCGGCGAGGTCGGATGCCACGGCGAACGCCTGCGGGCGCAGCTCGGTCGCAAGGGCCCCGATGACGCTCTCGTGCAGCAGCTCCGGTCGGCGGAACAACGGCGCCGCCAGCGTGCGCAGCAGCCCGGTGCGGTGGAGCAGGCGGATCAGACCGTGGCCGGCGCGCCCGGCCCGGGCGACGGCCCGCAGTACCGGCAGCAGGGCGCTGTACCCCGGCAGCGCGGCGAACCGGGCGACCGGGTGCCGCACGGTGTCGATCACCGAGAACGTCGTGGCCGAGACGAGGCCGACGAACGCGGTCGACCGGGTCTCGCTTGCGGCAAGTTCGAGTGCCACGAAGCCGCCGAGGGAGTGGCCGATCACGGTCCAGGAGCGGTAGCCGAGCGCCCAGGCGATCTCGGCCACCACCGCAGCGGTTGCCTCGATGGAACGAGAGGGTCCCGCCGCCGGAAGCGGCGAGTCCCCCCAGCCGGGCAGGTCGGGGATGATCAGGTCGGTCAGGCCGAGACCGGAGGCTTCGGCCGCGGCCAGCAGCGGCGTCCAGGTCGTCCAGGATCCCGCGGCGCCGTGCAGCAGGATGGTCGCGGTTTCGCTCCCGGTACGGCGGCCGTGCCGCACCGAAACCGTTGCCTGGCGCAGCCGCATGGAGCTCGTGGTCAGTCCGAAGGCCCGGGCGTCGGACGACAGAGGGAACGGGCAGTATCCGGTGCGGTCCGGGTCCTCCCGGGTCGGTGCATCCGGGGTCGGGAAGCTCCGTGGCGACGTCGTCGGCCGGGTCTCGGCGATGGTGCTCATAATGCTGGTTCGGTGCGTCGGCTCCTGTGGATTGCCCGACCGTGACGGGTGAGGGGAATGCGCGGGAGAGCAGGGCCGTTGGCCCCAGGGGGAAGCTGCTTCCCCTGTCCGAGACGGCGCACGCTCCGTCCGGCGACACCCTGACCCACAGAAAGAGCTATTCGTGAATCTTTTCTCCCCGTTGTCCCTCGGCGACCTGGAACTGCCCAACCGGCTCGTCATGGCGCCGCTGACCCGGGTTCGGTCCGGAATCGAGGGCGTTCCCGGCCCCCTCGTCGTCGAGCACTATAGGCAGCGTGCTTCGCTCGGCTTGATCGTGACCGAGGGCACCTACCCCAGCCACGCCGGTCAGGGCTTCCCCGGCCAGCCAGGGCTGGTCACCCCCGAGCAGATCGTCGGCTGGACCAACGTCGCCGACGCCGTGCACTCCGCCGGCGGGCGCCTAGTCGCCCAGGTAATGCACGCGGGCCGCGTCACCCACGAGGGCACCAACGGCGGCCGCGAGGTCGTGGCTCCCAGCGCCATCGCCATCCAGGGCGATACCCGCACCTACGCGGGAAAGGCTGCCTACCCGGTACCGCACGCCCTCACACTCGACGAACTCCCCGGCGTGATCGCGGACTTCGTGCAGGCCTCCCGTAACGCCATCGCCGCGGGACTCGACGGCGTCGAGATTCACTCCGCGAACGGTTACCTCCTGCACGAGTTCCTCTCGCCGGCCTCCAACCAGCGCGACGACATCTACGGCGGCTCCCCGCAGAACCGGGCCCGTTTCGTTGTCGAGGTCGTCACCGCGGTGGCCGAGGCGATCGGCGCCGGCCGCGTCGGCATCCGGGTCTCGCCGGAGCACAACATTCAGGATGCCCTCGAAACGGATGCCGCCGACCTTATGGCCACCTACGGCGCGCTCGCCGATGCACTCGCTCCGCTGGGCCTTGCGTACCTGAGCATCCTGCACCGCGAGCCGGCCGGCGAACTGGTGCAGCAGCTGCGTGCCCGTTTCGCTGGGCCGCTCTTGGTGAACAGCGGCTTCGGCGAGGTCACCGACCGGGACGAGGCGATGGCCATCATCGCCGACGAACTGGCGGATGCGGTCGTCGTGGGCCGTGCCGTGATCGCCAACCCCGACCTCGTGTCGCGCTGGCTCAAGGACCTGCCGCTGAACGCTCCCGACCCGCTTACCTTCTACGGTGCCGGAGCCGAGGGCTACACGGACTACCCGGCACTGGCGCACTAGAACCCCTGTCGGCACCTCCAAAGCGGCGGCTGCCGGGCTGCTAACGGGCGATGATGCCGGCCAGCTGGGCGGCGGCGCGCTCAAGCACGTCCACCTTTTTACAGTAGGCGAATCGCACCAGCGAGGCATACTCGGACCGGTGCCGGGCGGAGCAGAACGCGCCGATCGGAACCGCGACCACCCCGGCGAGATCGGGCAGCACCCGGCAGAACTCGGCGCCATCAGGGTAGCCGAGCGGCGCGGCATCCGCCACGATAAAATACGACCCCTGAGGTCGACTGACCGTGAACCCCGCTTCGATCAGGCCGCTCTCGAGAACATCGCGCTTGGCCTGCAGGTCGGCGGCGACACCAGTGTAGAAGGTGTCCGGCAGGTCGAGGCCCCGCGCGATCGCCGGCTGGAACGGCGCGCCGTTCACATAGGTGAGGAACTGCTTCACGGCCAGGATTGCGGTGACAAGAGCGGACGGGGCGGTGAGCCAGCCGATCTTCCAGCCGGTGGTGTTGAACGTCTTCCCACCGGAGGAGATCGTGATGGTGCGCTCGCTCGCGCCCGGAATCGTCGCGACGGGCACGTGGGCGACACCGAAGGTGAGGTGCTCGTAGACCTCGTCGGTCACGATGAGCGCGTCGTGACGGTGTGCGAGGGACACGATGAGTTCCAGGGTCTCGCGCGGCAGCACGGCCCCGGTGGGGTTGTGCGGATTGTTCACGATAATCAGTCGGGTGCGGTCCGTGATGGCGGCGCGCAGTTCGTCGGGGTCCGGCTGGAAATCGGGCGCCCGCAGGCGCACCGTGCGATGGATGCCCCCGCCCAGCGCGATCAGGCCGCCGTAGGCGTCGTAGAACGGCTCCAGCGTGACAACCTCGTCGCCGGGGTCGAGCAGTGCGAGAACGGTTGCCGCCAGCGCCTCGGTGGCACCCGCCGTCACCAGGACCTCGGTATCCGGATCGACGGACAGGCCGTAGAACCGGTGCTGATGCCGAGCGATGGCGCCTCGCAGCACGGGCAAGCCGCGCCCCGGCGGGTACTGGTTCGCACCGTCGGAGATCGCCTGGCGTGCGGCTTCGAGAACCTCGGCAGGGCCGTCCTCGTCGGGGAATCCCTGGCCGAGGTTGATGGCGCCGGTGCGCAGGGCAAGGGCACTCATCTCCGCGAAAATGCTCGCGGCGACGGTGCCGTCCGCGGCGAGCAGGCCGGCCCCACGGGCCGTGCGTCGCCAGGCCCCGGAGATTGTCATGATGTCACCTGCATGGCTCCAAACTACGACATGTGGAAAGTTCGAGCGGGGCTGCGCCGGATGCCCTAGGTTGGCCGCATGCGGACCGTGCAGCGCGACCTCCTCGTTCTGGGCCCGCTGCTGCTGCTCGGCACACTCGCGCTGACCGGTTGCACGCCCGAACCGGTGCCCCGAGCGCCCCAGGCGTCCGAGACGACCGCGCCGACGGATGCCCCCGTCTTCGCGTCCGATGAGGAAGCTCTGGCTGCGGCCACCGAAGCCTATGCGGCGTATCTGGCAATGTCAGACCAGATCCTCGCGGAGGGTGGGGAAAACCCAGACCGAATTCGTGCGTTTTCCACTGAAACGCTAGCCGAGATAGAGATGGAAGGTTACGCCCAGGTCCGGTCCAACAAACTCAGAAGCGTCGGCGAAAGTCGGTTTTCGGACTTAATCCTTCAGGATTTGAGCCTAACTGAAAAAGCCGGCCGAGGGATAGTTACCACCTACTTGTGCTCGGACATCTCGGAAGTGGACGTGGTGAACGTGAATGGTGACTCCGTCGTGAAGGATGCGAGACCAGATTTCACTCCCTTCATCGTGTCGTTTGATCTCGTCTCGCGAGAGCCGGTCAAGCTCCTTGTGTCGAGCGCTGATGTCTGGGACGGGGCCGGAATATGCAAGTAATGCGGACGAACGTCGCCATCATGATTTGCTTCCTGACCGCCTTGATAGTCCTCACGATCCCCGAACCGACTCTTGCCGCCGATGGTTCCTGCAGTCGTGCTGACCTTCAGATTGGCGGCTGCCCGGAGGCTAACGGTGCCATCAACAACGGCGGGGTGGACCTTTCTGCGGGGTACGAGACCGGCGGGGGACAGGGGTCCGGGAACGAAGCCGGTGGCGGAGCGGGATCCGGGGCGGGCGGGTCCGGTTCCGGCAGCGGCAGCGGCAACGCCGGTGGCGGCCAAGTCGGTGCAGCACCCGTCGTCGATCCGCTGGCGTTCGTGCGCGACGACTTCACGGTCAACTGCATTCCGGGGTCGCCGTGCGACCCGAACCTCGTGGTGAGGGTTAGTGATCTGGTCAACTTCCAGCCCGCGGCGCCGTCCCAGACGATGGAACCGCGCGGCTGGAGCGTGGCGGGTTTGCCCGCGAACTTCATCGCGTCGGCATCCGAGCACTCCCGTACCGGCGCCTTGCTGGGATATCCGGCGGAGGTTCATTTCACCCCGGTCGGCTACCGCTGGTCCTACGGCGACGGTGCCCAGGCAAGCACGAACTCGGGCGGCGCGACCTGGGCGGCACTGGGCCTCCCGGAATTCTCCGACACCGCCACCAGCCACGCGTTCGCCAGTCCGGGAAGCTATGCCGTGGTCGTCGCGGTGGTGTACTCGGCCGAGTATCGCTTCGCGGGCCTTGCCTGGCGGCCGGTGCAGGGTACGCTGTCGACCTCGGCCAGCCCGCTCGGCGTGATCGTGGGGAATGCCCAGACGGTGCTCGTCAACCGCGAGTGCACGACAAACCCGGCTGGTCCGGGTTGCTAACTGTGTTGATCGACCCGGCACCGCGCAAGTCACGGCGTCGTCATTGAATGCTCCCAGGCTGCACAGATCATTCGTTCAGGTTCAGGAGTCAAGGTGGAAATGCTTGGAAGGAGCACACCATGACCGACAATCCGCAGGCACCCGGCACCACTCCCGATCCCGACGACGCAGTCCCATTCGAAGTCAATGCGGCCGGCGAGGCTTCCGCCACGGCCCAGCCCTCTGCGGATCACTCCTCCGGCGGCACCCCCGGCGACGAGAAGCCGACCGAGGTCATCCCCGACACAGTTTCCGCCTCTGAGCAGTCGCCGGCCCAGCCCGCCGCGGCCCAGCCCACCTCCGCCTCGGCCGCGCCCGCGCGCGCGTACGCCACGGATTCCTTCGGTCGCCCGGTCGCGGAAAGCACCACCTCGAATCCCTACGCGCCGAATACCCAGCCGCAGTCCTACGCCCGTCAGAACGGGTACGCCGCCGACCAGCCCGGCGGCCCGCGCACGCAGCCCCGCCGCTCGGGTAATATCGCCCTGATCGCGGCCCTCGCCATCGGCGCTCTCGTCGGAGGGGCATCCGGCGCCGGCGTCACGGCCTTCGTGGTCACCAACCAGACCGTCGGAATCCCGACCAGCCAGGCCGACGGCCCCAGCACGGTCGTGGTCAACAACACCGACAGCGTCAACCAGATCACGGCGGTCGCCGCCAAGGCCACGCCCAGTGTCGTCACCATCGCCGCCTCCGACGGCAGCTCCGGCGGAACCGGTTCCGGCGTCATCCTGTCCGAAGACGGCTACATTCTCACGAACACGCACGTCGTCACCCTCGACGGCGCCGCCGCCGACGCCAGCATTCAGGTCACCGCCAGTGACGGCAAGCTCTACGCCGCCACCATTGTCGGCACCGACCCGGTTTCCGACCTCGCCGTGATCAAGCTGGACGGTGCGAGCGGCCTGACGCCGATCAAATGGGCCGATTCCGGCAAGCTCAACGTCGGCGACAGCGCCATCGCGATCGGCGCACCGCTCGGCCTCTCCGGCAGCGTCACCGACGGCATCGTCAGCGCACTGAACCGCAGCATCTCCATCGCCTCCTCGGCTGCCCCGTCGACACCCGAGAACTCCGCACCCGACGAAGAGCAGAGCCCGTTCTTTTTCGACCTTCCCGACCAGAACGGCGGCGCGGCCCAGGCTCCCTCCACCGGCAGCATCTCACTCTCGGTCATCCAGACGGATGCCGCGATCAACCCCGGCAACTCCGGCGGAGCCCTGCTCAACGCCAAGGGCGAGCTGATCGGCATCAACGTCGCCATCGCCAGCGCGGGCGGCGACTCGGCGGCCGCCGGCAGCATCGGCGTGGGCTTCTCCATCCCGTCGAACCTGGCCAAGCGTATCTCCGACGAACTGATCGCCACCGGCACGGCCAGCCACGGTCTGCTCGGCGCCAGTGTCACCAGCGCTGCCGGCAGCCCGGAGAGCGCCACCGTCGGCGCCCTGATCAGCGAGGTCTCGGCGGGCGGTGCAGCGGAAAAGGCCGGACTCCGAAAGGGCGACATCGTCACCAACCTCAACGATCTACCCATCACCGACGCGAACGACCTCACCGCCCAGGTGCGCGCTCTCGCGGCCGGCGAGACGGCCGACCTCACCTTTGTGCGCGATGGAAAGTCGGCCACGGTATCCGTCACGGTCGGCGCACTCTCCAGCTGACCACTCGCTCCTTCCAGAGAACAACAGCTGCGCCGCCGGTGATCCACCGGCGGCGCAGCTGTCGTTTGCGGCCCCGATGCAGGCAGGAAACACCCGGCTGGTAGGCTCTTACATCCCGCCAGAAGAATGGAACTATGACCAGCCAGGATCCTTCTTCCGGAGCCGCATCCCTGCTCGGGGTTTCCTATGTGATGCCGGTGCTGAATGACGTCACCCATGTGCGCGCCGCCGTGACCAGTCTGCTCCGCCAGGACTACTCGGGGCCCTTCGAGGTCACCCTGGCCCTCGGCCCGAGCATCGACGGCACAACCGAACTGGTTGAGGAGATGGCCGCGGTCGATCCGCGCATCCGCATCGTGGCGAACGAGATCGGCTCCACTCCGGCAGGCCTCAACACGGCTATCCGTGCCTCGCAGTACGCGTTCGTCATTCGCGTCGACGCCCATTCGGTGCTGCCGCCGGACTACGCCCGCATCGCCGTGGAGACCCTTGAGAGCACCGGCGCCGACAATGTCGGCGGCGTCATGGACGCCCAGGGCGAGAGCCCGTTCCAGAAAGCCGTCGCGCGCGCTTATGGCACGAAGATCGGCCTCGGCGGCACTCCCCTGCACATCGGCGGCCCGGAGGGCCCCGCGGAAACCGTCTACCTGGGCTGTTTTCGGATGGACAGCATCGTGCGCGTCGGCCTCTTCGACGAGGGCATCAAGCGCGGCCAGGACTGGGAACTCAACCGCCGTCTGCGCGACCAGGGCGGCATCGTCTGGTTCACACCTCGGCTCCGGGTCGTCTATCGGCCCCGGCCGAGTCTGGCCCGGCTGGCCCGGCAGATGGTGTCCACCGGCCTCTGGCGAGGGGAACTCGCCCGCCGATATCCCGAGGACAACGGCATCCGTTACTTCGCCCCGCCCGTCATGGTCCTGGGTGTCACTGTCGGCACTCTGGCCGGGCTGGCTGGCCTGGTTCAGCTCCTCACCGGGGCGAACCCGTGGTTGCTGCTCGGTTTTCTGATTCCCGCCGCCTACCTGGGGCTCGTCGCCGTGGCCACGGCCCTGGTGACCCGGCCGGACGGGTTTCGTGCCGGGCTGTGGTTTCTCGTAGTCTTGCCCTGCATTCACTTCTGCTGGGGGATCGGCTTCCTGCTCGGGTTTCTGAAATTCACCACCAACATCACGGCCCATACCGGAAGGCACCAATGACGTCAGCGAATCCCGCGGCGACTCGACCCTCCTCAATCGCCGAGCTGCGCCACGTGGCCCAGCCGCCGGAAGTTCGGCTGCGGGCGAACGCCGAGCACTGGACGGCGTCGCTCTACCTGCGCGACATCTCCCCGTATCTGACCTGGATGCTTCTGAAGACCTCTATCTCGGCGAACGGCGTCACCGGCCTGATGATCCTGGTCGGCTGGTCCACGGCGGCCGCGCTGCTCATTCCCGGCATCTGGGGCGCGATGCTCGCCCTCCTGCTTGGGCAGCTGCAGATGTTGGTCGACTGCTGCGACGGCGAGGTCGCCCGCTGGCGCCGGCAGTCCTCCCCGGCCGGCGTGTTCCTCGACAAGGTCGGGCACTACACGACAGAGGCCCTCATCCCGATCGCGTTCGGGATCCGGTGCGCCTTCTACCCGTTCGAGGCCCCCGCCGACTTCCTGTGGACCACGCTCGCACTGCTGCTCGCCCTCGTCATCGTGCTGAACAAGGCCCTCAACGACATGGTGCACGTGGCCCGCGCGAACGCCGGCCTGACCAAACTCGCCGATCGCAAGCACGAGCAGACCCCGACGTCGAGCTTCATCGCCCGCGCCCGCCGCCTGGCCCGGTTCCTCCCGTTCCACCGGCTGTACCACTCGGTCGAACTGACCATGCTGATCTTCGTCGCCGCGGTCGTCGGCAGCTTCCTCGGCGAGCCGGCGGTCGACCGGTTCGTGCTGATCGTGCTCGTCCCGCTGGCCTTCCTCTCACTGGTGGGCCACTTCGTGGCCATCATGGCGTCCAAGCGTGTCCGGTCCTAGCGCTTCACCGGTCGGGCCCGCCCTGCCGACAGTGGGGGTCGTGCTGCTCACCCAGGGCACCCGTCCCGACGACCTTGCCCGCGGCATCCGCAGTCTGCTGGCCCAGCAGGGAGTTCTCCTGGACATCGTGTGCGTGGGCAATGGCTGGCAGCCGACCGGGCTGCCGGACCAGGTGAAGACGCTCGGCCTGCCCGAGAACCTGGGCATTCCGGCCGGCCGCAACCGCGGGGTCTCCCGCGTCGCGGGCGAGTTTCTCTTCTTCCTCGACGACGACGCCAGCATCCCGGACCCGCACTTTCTGCGAGATGCCATCGGCGTGCTGCGGGCGGATTCGACCATCGGCCTCCTGCAGCCCCGAGTGGTCGACCCGGCCGGGATCGTGTCGCCGAGACGCTGGATTCCGCGCATCCGCAAGGGCGAAGCCACCCACTCCAGCAACGTCTTCTCGGTCTGGGAGGGTGCCGTACTGCTACCCCGGGCCGCCTTCGACGCCACCGGGGGCTGGGCCGAGCCGTTCTTCTACGCCCATGAGGGCATCGAGCTGGCCTGGCGTGTCTGGGACCTGGGCCTGCGCGCCTGGTACGCCGGCGAGCTGGAAGCGAATCATCCCGTGATCGCGCCCACCCGGCACGCCGACTACTACCGATTGAACGCCCGCAACCGGGTCTGGCTGGCTCGCCGCAACCTTCCGGTCCTGCTCGTGCCCGTCTACGCCGGGTCCTGGCTTCTGATCCAGGTACTGCGCTGGGCTCGAAATCCGGGCGCACTGCGCGCCTGGCTCACCGGTTTCCGCGAGGGGTGGACCACCGACCCGGGGGAGCGGCGTCCCCTCAGGGCGCGCACGGTGTGGCGGATGACGCTGGCCGGACGGCCGCCCATCGTCTAACGATTCCGTCGTCACGTCCCCTTCGGGGGGCCAGCGGCGCTCGGTCGAGTGGCATCGTCGGTACTCTTGACGGGTGGGTATTCAACGAGACGTCAGGCTTGGGCTCAAGCTGGTCAGGGACGTCACGGCGTCCCGCAAGGCACAGCGGCTGCTGAACGGGCGGCTGTCCACGCGTGAGCCGCTGCCCCGGAATCACTTCAAGATCGCGGTCTACTTCGCCGACGGCGACGTCAATCTGTACCAGATGCGGCAGTGGTACAAGCCGCTCGCGAAGCTCGCCGAGACCTGGCCCGTCCTGGTGCTGAGCCGCAGCGGGGCAGGTGCCCTGCCGCTGATCGATGAGTCCCCGCTCCCGGTTGCCTACGTTCGCCGGGTCGTCGACCTCGAGCAGGTGCTGGCCCAGCAGGACATCCGGATCGTGTTCTACGTGAACCAGAACACCCGCAACTTCCAAATGATGCGCTACGGGGGCCGCTGGCACGTTTTCATCAACCACGGTGAGAGCGACAAAATGTACATGGTCACGAACCAGATCAAGGCCTACGACTACGCCTTCGTCGCCGGCGACGCCGCGATCGCCCGTCTCGACAAGGTGCTTTGGGACTACGACTTCGACAAGCGCGCACTGAAGATCGGCCGCCCCCAGGCCGACTTCTACTCCGGCGCGACGCCGTTCGCCCCGGACGAGCGCCAGGTCATCCTCTACGCTCCGACCTGGGAAGGCGACCGGCCAGCCGCCGCCTACGGCTCGATCGCGTCCCACGGCGTTGCCCTGGTGACGTCACTGCTGGCCTCGGGCCGGCACCGCGTGATCTACCGCCCGCACCCCCGCAGCGGCGTGGTGAGCAGCGAGTACGGCGCGGCGAACAAGACCATCATCGCGGCCATCGCGACGGCGAATGCGCGCGATGCCTCGGCCCGGCACATCTACGACGCGAGCCCCGACCTGGGCTGGCAGTTGTCGGCAGCGGATGTCGCCATCGTCGACATCTCGGCGATGGTCTACGACCGTCTGGCCTCGGGCAAGGCCCTGATGGTGACCCGCCCGGTCGACCCGGCCGCTCAGATCGACTCAGGCGGCTATCTCTCCGACTGCGAGTGGCTGAACGTCGACGATGCGGGAAGTATCCTCGGCGTGCTCGACGATCTCACCCATGACAGCGAGGCCCATGACCGGCTCAAGATCTGGGTCGAGCGTTACTTCGGCGACACCGGTCCCGGAGTCGCCACGGAGCGTTTCCACGCCGCTGTGGCGCACCTGATGGACGAGTGGGAGCGCTTCGACACATCCCACCCGCAGGCCGTGAGCCTGGAAGTGGTCGAACCAGCCATCGACGCTCCGACGGACGAGGTCAGCGACGTCGAGAAGCTCTAGTCTGCACGGGGCGGTGTCGGCGTTGTCGGGTCCGGTGCTCCGGGCATCCGTCGCCGGGGGGACAGCCGGCCGGACAGGCCGGTCAGGGACAGCCGGGTGATCCCGGGGATGCGGCGGGCCGGCGATTCCCGAACGACGTTCCGCACCTGGGGGTCCAGTTCCTCGCGGAAACCGACCGGCGGCTGGCCGAACGCGAGCCGCGACGAGTGAACGACCCGCGAGCCCAGGATGTGGTTGCCCGCACCCCCGATGATGGCGCCCACACCGAACGGCAGGGCCTTGCCGATGAAGCTGGCGCCGCCCCTGGCGGCGAACTGCCGGATGAAGCTGCTCTTCAGCCGATCGGTCAGCGGTCCCATGATGGCCCGGGGAATGCTGGTCGTGATGAGTTCGCCCCAGTAAGCGGCGCGCGGCACGCCGGAGCCGGAGACCTGGCCGGCCAGCTGGCGCACCAGGTCTGAGCCTTCGCGGCCGAGCATCATCGTCATCACCAGAGCGCGTGCCCGCTCGGGGTCCTCGACCGTGATGCCATGCACTTCGCTCACCGACTGCGTGAACAGGGCGGTGGCCTCGAGGAACCCGGCCGTCTCCACGCCGGAGATGGCCAGGGTGACGGCGGTGCCGACCCCCGGGATGACCGCCGTCGCGCCGACCGCGGCACCCCCGGTGGTGACGGCGGCGAGGTAGCGCCGCTCCAGGATCCGGATGATCTCCACGGGCGACGCCTGTGGGGAACGGCGGCGCACGGAACGGATGTGCGCGAGCACGGCAGGACGGTGAATCGCCATCACGCGGTCGAAGCCCGTGACGATCCCGGTGGGGAGCTGGCCGCCTTTCGGCAGGCCACCCGTCTCGGAAATAATCGGCTTGGTTTTTTTGGCCATCAGAGTGCCCTCCGTCAGTGTCCCGATGAGTTTACGTGCCCCGGCTGGGTGCCACTGGCGGAAAACTCGGTGCGCGCCTATACAAGGAGAATGCCTGAGCCGAAGTCAGAAGCATCCCGAATCCTCGGTGTTCGCCTGCGTCGTCGGCGGCGCCAGCTGTCCCTCAATCAGGAGGCCGTCGCCCACCTGGCCGGCCTCAACGTGTCCAACTACGCGCGGATCGACCGGGGACTTGGCAACCCCACTTTCCATACCCTGATCCGGCTTGCCACAGTGCTCGGCATTGAGCCGGGCGATCTGATGACCGGGTTCAATTCCGCTCAACTGCCGCCCTCCCGGGACGGCCTGGAAGATCCGGATGCCGTGATGGCCTCGGCCCGTTAGGCCGGCTTGATCCCGTATTGCGAGTTGTAGAGCGCCAGCACCTCGGTGATGGGGGCATCCAGAACCAGCGCACCCTTGTCAAGGTAGAGGCCTCGGGTGCAGAAGCGCTTGAGGTCCCGCTCGTTGTGGGACACGAAGAACAGAGTTCGCCCACCGGCGAGCAGTTCCTCGATCCGCCGGTAGCACTTCTCCCGGAACGCCTTGTCGCCGACGGCGAGCACCTCGTCCACGAGCAGGATGGGCTCCTCGAGCCTGGAAATCACGGCGAACGCGATGCGCACCTTCATACCACTGGACAGGTGCTTGTAGGGCGTGTCGACGAAGTCGGCGATCTCCGCGAAGGCGATGATCTCGTCGAAGCGCGCCGCGATCTGCTTCTTCGTCATCCCGTGCAGGCCCGCGGTCAGGTAGACGTTCTCGCGCACAGTGAGGTCGTCCACGAAGCCACCCGTGATCTCGATCAGCGGGGCCACACCCTCGGTCACGCGTACCGAGCCCTCGTCGGGCAGCACGACGCCGGTGACCAGCTTCAACAGGGTCGACTTGCCCTGCCCGTTGCGGCCGACCACGCCGATCGCCTCGCCGCGCTGCACCGTGAACGCAACGTTCCGCAGCGCCCAGAATTCGTTCGGGCGGATGCGCCGCCTCCGGGCGGCGAACAGGTCCTTGAACGAGCGCCGACCGCGTCGATTGCGGCGGAAACGGATGCCGACACCCGTGAGGGTGATCACCGGTGCCGACACTAGATCTCCTTCAGGACGGCGCGCTCGGTGCGCGTGAAGACAACCAGGCCGGCGACAAGAAAGAGGACCGACATCAGCGCGCTGATCAGCACGAGATTCCAATCGAGCTGCTCGGGGAAGAACGCGGCCCGGTACAGGCTGAACAGGCCGCTGAGCGGATTGAAGCCGGCCCAGAACTGCAGTTCCGTGGGCAGGTCCGCGGTGCCATAGATGATCGGCGATGCGTAGAACAGGAAGCGGAGGATGAGCTTCACGGCCCGCTCAAGGTCGCGGAAGAAGACCACGAGGGGAGCGACGATCAGCCCGATCCCTGCGGTCAGGATCGTCTGAAGCAGGATCGCGAGGGCGAAGAGGGCCGCACCCGCGCTGAGTTCAGCCCCGGAGATGAGTGCGAACAGCAGAAGCACCGGGATGGACGCCACAAACTCGATGCCCTTGGACAGCACGAGCCGGTTCACCCAGATCGTGCGGGGTATTCGGGTGGACCGAATCAGCTTCGCTTCGCGCAGGAACGCGCGCGTGCAGTCGGACACGGTGCCGTTGAACCACATCCACGGCAGCAGCGCCGACAGCAGGAAGACGATGTACGGTTCGTTGCCCACCGTGCGCTGGAAAACCTGGGTGAAGACGAACCAGTAGATACCGGCCATGACCAAAGGGTCGAGAATCGACCAGAAGTAACCGAGCAGCGACGTTGAGTAGCGCACCCGCAGATCCCGCTGCGTGAGCAACCAGAGGGAATGACGGTACCTGGCGAAAGACGTGCGCTGCTCAGGGCGCACTTCCGCATATCTACTCACGCGCTCTATCGTAGGGGCGCGGCGCGCGCCCCCGCGAAAGGCGCCGCTAGACGAAGAGGTTCGCCCGTTCGAGATCCTCGGCGAAGTCGACCTCGACCGCGTAGAAATCGGAGATGTCGAGAGGCTCGACCAACAGGTTGTTCTTCTCGATCGCGAGTTCGATGCCGCGCTCGAAGTAGTCCTGGTCGGCGACCTTCGTCAGGTGGTGGACCAGTACAGCCTTGTACGCGCTGGAAATGAAGTTGATGCCCACTGCCTCGCCCAACCCGCCCTTGACAGTCTTGGAGAGTTCTTTGATGTAGCCCTCGGCGCTGGTCGTGTACTTGACCTCCTCGTCGGACACCTTGGAGGTGTTGACGGTGACGAAGGACTGGTCGCGAGCGACCATCGCGGCAGCGCGGTCGAGAATGGCCGGGTCGAAGACGACGTCACCGTTCATCCAGAGCACACCGCCGGTGGTGGACGCCTGGAGAGCGCGCAGAAGGCTCTTCGAGGTGTTGGTCTGGTCATACTCTTCGTTGTAAACGAAGGATGCCTGCGGGAAGGCCTCGATGATGTGCTCGAGCTTGTAACCGACCACGATGGTAACTTTCGCCTTCTTGCCGAAGGCGTGCGCGATGTTGTCGAACTGCTGCTGCATGATTGTTCGACCGTCGTTGAGTTCGGTGAGCGGCTTCGGAAGCGAACGTCCGAGTCTGCTGCCCATACCTGCTGCCAAAATGACTACCTGGGTGGTCACGATTGTCTCCTCAAAAAAGAATTCGAGTGACCGAGACTCCCTCAGATTCAGATCGAGTTTGTCTAGGGTTCACTTGTACGTTCACGTATAGACACACCGTTATGCCAACTCGAGAGTACCCTACGCCCTCGGTTGGGGGGAAGAGCGGACTCCTTTCCGTGTTGCTTTCGTGACCCGGGCGCCCGTGGCTGGGCAGCGCCTGACTGTGTTTTCGGGTGACCCCCGAAGCCTGCGATGTCAGACGGTCCTTGGTAGGTTAGCGAGGTGACTCCAGCGCCCCCGACATCCGAGCCCGACGAGCAGAAGGTGCCCTCTTCTGCGCTAGATTCTGCTGAAACACAGGCCACGACGCCGGCTGTTGTGCGCACCGTCCCGGTGCGCAAGGCCCCTGTCCCCAAGGCGCCGCCGCGCACGAAGGCTACCCCCCGTGTGGCCGCCGGGCGACCGAGTACGGCCCGCGCAAAAGCGGCTGCAGAAGCGAGGGAGGGCACCCCCGGGGCGCCCCTTCCGAAGAAACCCGCGGCCAGGGCCAGCCCAAAGCCCGCACCGAGACCGGGCCCGAAAAGGCCCGTCGCAGCGCCGGAGTCTGACTCTGAAGGCACGTCGCCGACGGCCGACGCCCCGACACTCGCCTCTCCTCCCATCACCGCGGCTCGCACGACGTCGGCTCGCACGACGTCAGTACGGGCCACGGCCGCGCGCACGGCGGCGGCGAAATCTGAGTCCGTCGCGAAAACCGGCGCGGCCCGGTCCAGTGCGGCCAAGGCCAGCGCAGCGCGGGCTGCGGCCATCCGGGCGGCGACCTTGGCTGCGGCCGCGGCCGCGGCCGCCGTCGCCGAACCTGACGCGAGGTCAGTCGAACCTGTCTCTGAGCCTCTCACCACTGACTCTGAGAGTGTCGAACCTGACGCGGAGCCCGCCACGCAGGTTCTGCCGGAGTTCATCCCGTCGCCGGGCGAGGAGGCCGAGCCGGTCCTGGTCACCGCGCTGTCCGTGCCCCAGCCATTCGCTGCCGACGCATCCGCTGCCGACGCATCCGGTGCCGACGCATCCGTGTCGGCAGGCATCGAACTGGTGCCCGTACCGGTGCAGCTGCCTGGGTCCGCCGAAACGGAGCTGCTGCCTGCCGCCGCCCCCGCTGCCGCGGAACCGCCCGTCGTGAAACGGGCCTCCCGCAAGCGCGCCCCGGTGATTGCGCCGACTGCGCTCGATCTCGCCCCGCCGGTTGTGCTCGCGGTCAGCGGTCTGCACAAGAGCTTTGGCCGGACCGTGGCGGTATCGGGCATAGACCTCGAGGTTCGCGCGGGGTCGTTCTTCGGGATCGTCGGGCCCAACGGCGCCGGCAAGACCACGACGCTCTCCATGGTCACCGGGCTGCTCCGGCCGGATGCGGGCACCGTCACGGTGAACGGCATCGACGTCTGGGGGAGCCCGATGGCCGCCAAGCGCATCATCGGCGTTCTGCCTGATCGACTGCGCCTGTTCGACCGCCTGACCGGAGCCCAGCTGCTCTATTATTCCGGGGTGCTCCGGGGTCTCGACGACGTCACCGTGCGGCAGCGCGCGGCCGACCTGGCAACCGCCTTCGGCCTCGAAGACGCGCTTAATCGCCTCGTCGCCGACTACTCGGCCGGCATGACGAAAAAGATCGCACTCGCCTGCGCGATGATCCATTCGCCGCGACTGCTCGTGCTCGATGAGCCGTTCGAGTCCGTCGACCCGGTCTCCGCCGTCAACGTCACGGAGATCCTGCAGAAATACGTCGCCAGCGGTGGAACGGTCGTGCTGTCGAGCCACGGAATGGATCTGATCCAGCGCGTCTGCGATCGTGTCGCCATCATCGTGGAGGGTGCGGTGCTGGCCTCCGGCACCATCGACGAGGTTCGCGGCGAGAAAACGCTCGAGGAACGGTTCATCGAGCTGGCCGGTGGACGCAAGGTGGCGGAGGGCATGGAGTGGTTGCACAGTTTCTCGGACTGAAAGTCCGCCTGCTC
Source organism: Cryobacterium sp. TMT1-62 (assembly GCF_004403145.1). Lineage (NCBI taxonomy): Bacteria > Bacillati > Actinomycetota > Actinomycetes > Micrococcales > Microbacteriaceae > Cryobacterium > Cryobacterium sp. TMT1-62. Next base: position 43,565 of record NZ_SOGZ01000035.1, read on the forward strand.
GCCAATCTGTTCCGGCGCAGCCCCTGGCAGGTCGCCGGCATCGTGATCGGCCTGCTCTACGGCCTCGCCCTGGCCGTCGGCCTCTTCGTAGTGCTCGTCGGGCTGCGCTTCACGGGAGATCCCGTCGCCATTCGCGACGGCCTGGTCGTCGCTGGATCACTCGTCGTGCTCGGCTTCCTGCTGTTCCCGCTGGTCTTCGGGATCGACGACACCATGGACCCGCGCAAATTCGCGACCATGGGCATCCCTAGCCGGAGGCTTTCATTCGGTCTGGCGCTGTCCTCTCTGGTCGGGGTGCCCGCGTTCGTGCTCTCGGTCGTACTGCTCGGCACGGTCGTGACCTGGTCCCGCGGCCTCTTAGTGACGGTGCTCGCCCTCGCCTCCGCCACCCTGCTGCTGGCCACCTGCATGCTCGTGTCCCGGGTGAGCACGTCGCTGGGGGCGTTCCTGCTGGCAACGCGTCGATCCCGGGAATTCACCGGAATCATCGGGGTGCTTCTTCTGGTGATGATCGCCCCCGTCGTGCTTCTGGCGCTCAACTTCGATTGGGGTCGCTACGGCCTCGACCTGATCGGCGGGCTGGCGGGCATCCTCGGCTGGACGCCCCTCGGTGCGGCCTGGGCCGTTCCCGGGGATGCCTCCACCGGGCTCTGGGGTGCGGCCGTGCTCAAGCTCTCGATGGCCGCGGCAACGACGTACCTGCTGTGGCTGGCCTGGCAGGGACTGGTGGCACGGATGCTCGTCACGCCCGGCCGCGAGGCTCAGGCCCGCCAGTACGGCGGGCTCGGGTGGTTCGACAGCATGCCGCACACTCCGATGGGTGCGATTGCGGCCCGTAGCCTCACCTACTGGCGCCGCGACTCCCGGTACTGGATGTCGGTGATCGTCATCCCGGTCATTCCACTGATCGTCATCTTGCCGTTGTCGTTCGCGGGGTTGCCGATCTCCTACCTCGCTCTTCTGGCGGTGCCGTTGATGAGTGTGTTCCTGGGCTGGACCCTGCACAACGACGTCGCCCTGGACCACACCGCGGTCTGGCTGCACGTGGCTTCCGGCACCCGCGGATTCGAGGACCGGATGGGCCGGTTGGTTCCCGCACTCTTCGTGGGGATCCCGATGATCGCGGCGGGGTCGGCGATCAGCGTGTCGGTCTACGGCGACTGGGCGGTGATGCCGTCCATCCTGGGGGTGAGCACCAGCATCCTGCTGACCGGGCTCGGGCTCTCGAGTTATTCATCGGCGCGCTTCCCCTATCCGGCGACCAAGCCGGGAGACAGCCCTTTCGCTCAGCCTCAGGCGTCGGACACGGCGGCCGCGCTGATCCAGTCGTTCACCTTTGCGGGGTCGATCCTGCTTTCGCTCCCGGCTCTCGCCTGCGCGCTGCTCGGCGTCTTCGTCGACCCGGTCTGGAACATTCCGGCGCTCGTGCTGGGCGTCGCCAGCGGACTGATCACGCTCGTGGGCGGGGTCTTTCTGGGTTCGCTCGCGTTCGAACGGCGCGGGCCGGAGATGATCGCCTCCGCCGTGCGGGCCTAGGCGTCCTGACGTTCGCGTGGCGCGCGTGCTGCGCCGCTGCGCCGCTGCGCCGCCGGCACGCCACGCGCGGAGGGGCGCAGCTCCCGCGCGACTCGCTCGCGGTATCCTCCGGGCTCCGGCTCGCGGGCAGGATCGGCAGGCCTGCCGGTGTGCCCGCGGGTTGTTTAGACTGAGTGCATGACTGATCACTTTCGCGCGAGCATCGCAGAACCCGGAAACCCCGGCAGCGGCGGCGGCACCTCGACGCTCGACCGTGAGCTCGAGCAACTCCTCAACCAGGAGCACATCGAGCCGGGCGACCACGAGCGTTTTTCGCATTACGTGCCCAAAGACAAGATTCTCGAATCGGCTATTTCCGGCAAGCCGGTGCGCGCCCTCTGCGGCAAGAAGTGGCTGCCCGGACGCGACCCGGAGAAGTTCCCGGTCTGCCCGGCCTGCAAGGCCATCTACGAGAAGATGAAGGCCTGACCTGCCGGTTGAGCGCTACCGGTACAGGGTCGGGATGACGGGGTCGCCGCGCCCGAGGCGGAAGGCCTCGATCGGCAATTCCTGCATGACGGCTGCGTGGTGCGCGCGGGCGCGGGTCGTGCCGGCCGCCCCGAGGTAACTTTCGTCGATCACGCCGTCGGTGATCAGAGGCACCAGCAGCACGCGGTCCCGGCCCGAAGGCTCTGCGGGCGGAGTGGAGTCGGCCGGATCCTCGCCGATCAGGACGACCTCGGCGCGCGCGATCCCGGCGGAGTCGAGCCGGCGCACGGCCCGCTTTCGGCCGCCGACCGAGCTCTTCGCGGGTGAGGTCTTGGCGACGGGCACCCAGTCTCCGGCGTCGTCGCGGTGCGCGACGAGTTTGTAGACCATCCCGGCGGCGGGGGAGCCCGAACCGGTCACCACCGATGTGCCCACGCCGAAGGCGTCCACGGGCGACGCGGACAGGGCGGCGATGGAGAACTCGTCGAGGTCGCTGGTGACGGTGATGTGCGTGTTGACGGCACCGAGCGAGTCCAGTTGGCTGCGGGCCTCCGCCACCCTGGTCGGCAGGTCGCCGGAGTCGATCCGGATCGACCCGAGCGCCGGTCCGGCCACCCTGACGGCCAGTTCGATGCCCGCGGCGACGTCGAAGGTGTCCACGAGCAGAGTGGTGGCCGGTCCGAAGGCCGCGATCTGGGCACGGAAGGCGTCTTCCTCGCTGTCGTGCAGGAGAGTGAAGGAGTGGGCGGCGGTGCCCATGGTGGGCACGCCCCAGCTGCGGCCGGCCTCCAGGTTGCTGGTCGAGGCGAAACCGGCTATGTAGGCGGCCCGGGCGGCGGCGACCCCGGAGTACTCGCCAGTGCGGCGCGAACCCATTTCGGCGAGGGGGCGGCCCAGGCTGACCGAGACCATCCGTGCGGCCGCGCTGGCGACGGAGCTGTCGTAGTTGAGCACGCTGAGAATCAGGGTTTCGAGGATGACGCATTCGGCGAAGGTGCCGTCCACCGTGATCAGGGGCGAGCCCGGGAAGTAGGCCTCGCCTTCCCGGTAGCCCCAGATGGTGCCGCGGAAGGCGTAGTCGGCGAGCCAGGCGATGGTGGGCTCGCGCACCACACGGTTGTCTCTCAGCCAGGTGAGTTCGGCATCCGTGAACCGGAAGGCCCGGATGAGATCGAGCAGCCGCCCGGTGCCGGCCACGATGCCGTAGCGGCGGCCGGAGGGGAGGTGCCGGGCGAAGGCCTCGAACTGGCACTCTCGTGCGGCGGTTCCACTTTGGATCGCGGCGTCCACCATGGTGAGTTCGTACCGGTCGGTGCGGAATGCTGAGGTTTCGGTCACCCGGAAAGCTTATCCGCCCGGCCCGATACGTGTTCTTGTCGGAGCAGAAGGCCTACAGCGCCCCGAAGGCGACGATGCAGTTCTGCCCGCCGAAGCCGAACGCATTCGCCAGGGCGAACTTCACCGGCTTCTCCCGGGCGACCCGGGGCACGTAGTCGAGCGTGCAATCCGGGTCCGGGGTCGTGTAGTTGATGGTGGGCGGGATGATGCCGGTTCGGACCGACAGGGCGCAGAGCAGGCCGGAGAGGGCACCCGCGGCGCCGATCATGTGGCCGGTCATCGACTTGGGGGCGGTGACGGCGATGGAATCGGCAGCGTGCCCGAGTGCCTGGCGTATCGCCGAGGTCTCGGCCCGGTCGTTGGCTTGGGTGGACGTGCCGTGGGCGCAGATCATGTCGATGTCGCTCGGGTTCAACTTCGACTTGATGAGTGCGCGGGTCATGGCCAGGCTCGCGAACTTGCCGGTGGGTTCGGGCGCGACGATGCTGTGGCCGTCGCTGGTGAGGGCGCCGCCCAGCACCTCCGCGTAGATCTGGGCGCCGCGGGCTCGGGCGTGGGAGAGCAGCTCCATCACGAAGATGACCGCTCCCTCACCGAAGACGAGTCCGTTGCGGTCGGCGTCGAACGGCCGAGAGGCCTCGGCCGGGGAATCGTTGTTCTTGGAGGCCGCGTGCATGGCGTTCAGGCCCGCGAACATGACGGGCGTGATCGCAGCCTCGACCCCGCCGGCGATGACGACGTCGGCGTCACCCATGACGAGCATGGTGCGTGCCTCGAGGAGTGCGTAGGCTCCGCTGGCGCAGGCAAGGGCACTCGCGTTGACCGGTCCGTGGACGCCGAGGTCGATCGCGATCTCGCAGGCGGCCATGTTCAACAGGGCGGAGGGCACGAAGCGCGGCGGGATGCGCCGGGAGTCGCCGGAGTTGACGAGCTCGGTGGCTTCCTGGATCTCCGCGAAGCCGCTCACGGCGCTGTTGACGACGACCGCCGTGTCGATGCCTTCCATGGAGGCGCCGAAACCGGCGTCAGCCACCGCCTCGCGGGCTGCGGCGATCGCGAGCTGCGAGGCTCGGGATGCGCGCTTGACCTGCTTCACGGTCATCCGCTCGGCCGGAATGAAGTTCTTCACCTCGCCGGCGATCTGCGTCGGCAGACCGGCGGGATCGAATTGGGTGATCCGGGCTACGCCGCTGCGGCCGCCGGTGAGACCCGACCACGTGTCGCGCCAATTGTTGCCCAGGGGCGTCAAGGCGCCCAGCCCGGTGATTACGACTCGATCATTCACGGCGATCATCTCCTCAAACAACGAATGTGACGTCATTCTGTTGCGGCGTCCGTCGGTTGGCGGGAGCCATATTCCGAGTGTAGTTACGGCCATATTCCCCGAATGGAACGTGCTGACGCTACCGGGGCGAGACTGGGAACATGCCGTCAATCTTCCTGTCCGAGAGGTGATCTCCGGCCGCGCCGGACCGGGTGCCGCGCGTACACGGGTGGGGGTCAGGGATTCCGACTAGGCTCGACTGTCGTGACGGATGCACCGATTGGAATCTTTGATTCCGGAGTGGGCGGCCTGACTGTCGCCCGGGCAATCAAGGATCAACTGCCGAATGAATCGATCCTCTATATCGGAGACACTGCGCATTCTCCTTATGGCCCGAAGAGGATCGCGGATGTGCGCGGTTTCGCCCTTGACGTTCTCGACGACCTGATTGCCCAAGATGTGAAAATGCTGGTCATCGCCTGCAACACCGCTTCGGCCGCGATGCTCCGGGATGCCCGTGAGCGCTACAGCGTTCCCGTGGTCGAGGTCATCCAACCGGCCGTGCGCCGTGCCGTGCGCACCACCCGCAACAACCGGGTCGGCGTGATCGGAACACTGGGCACAGTCAAATCGCGCGCCTACGACGACGCGTTCGCCGCGGCCACCGACATCCAGCTCCTGACGCAGGCCTGCCCACGGTTCGTCGAATTCGTCGAGGCGGGAATCACCACGGGCGACGAACTACTGTCGGTCGCCGAAGGCTATCTCGCCCCGCTGCGGGCCGCGGAAGTCGACACGCTCGTTCTCGGATGCACGCACTACCCCTTCCTGCGCGGTGCCATCTCCTACGTGATGGGGGACACCGTGACCCTCGTCTCCAGCGACACTGAGACGGCCAACGACGTGTACCGGCTGCTGGTGAGCCAGGGCCTGGAACGCACCGAGCAGGCGCCACCCAGCTACCGGTACGAGGCCACCGGCGACAGCGCCGACGATTTTCTGCACCTGGCTCACCGGCTGATCGGGCCGGAAATCGGTCGTGTCGACCTGGTCGAGACCGGGTCCTTCAGTTTGAGCGAGCTTGCCGAGTTCGCCGCATCGCATCCCAACCCCAAGGAGACCCCGTGACCGACACCGTGCGCGTAGACGGACGAACGAACGACCAGCTGCGCCCCGTCACGATCGAGCGCGGTTGGAGCGACCAGGCCGAAGGGTCGGCCCTGATCTCGTTCGGGCGCACCAAGGTGCTCTGCACGGCCTCGTTCACCAACGGCGTACCTCGCTGGATGGCCGGCAAGGGCAAGGGCTGGGTCACGGCCGAGTACTCCATGCTGCCGCGCTCCACCGACTCTCGGATGGACCGCGAATCGGTCAGGGGCCGCATCGGCGGGCGCACCCACGAGATCAGCCGCCTGGTCGGACGCAGCCTGCGCGCCGTGGTCGACATGAAAGCGCTCGGCGAGAACACCATTGTGTTGGACTGCGACGTGCTCCAGGCCGATGGCGGTACCCGCACCGCGGCCATCACGGGAGCCTACGTGGCCCTGGCCGACGCCCTCGAGTGGGGCAGGGAGAAGAAGTTCCTCAGCCAGAAGGCCCAGCCTCTGATCGACAGCGTCGCGGCCATCTCCGTGGGCATCGTCGGCGGTGAGTCCATGCTCGACCTTGCCTACACCGAAGACTCCCGTGCCGAGACCGACATGAACGTGGTCGTAACCGGCCGCGGCCTCTTCGTGGAGGTGCAGGGCACGGCCGAGGCCGCGCCGTTCGACCGCACCGAACTTAATTCTCTGCTCGACCTGGCGCTGGCCGGGACGATCTCCCTGACCGAGTTCCAGACGACGGCGCTGGGGCGCTAGGGCCATGCAGGTCGTTCTCGCCACCCACAACCAGCACAAGGTCGAGGAGCTGCGGCGCATCCTCGCCCCCCGGCTCCCCGACCTCGACGTGCTGGCCTACGACGGCCCCGAGCCGGTCGAAGACGGCGTCACCTTCGCCGAGAACGCTCTGATCAAGGCGCGCGCCGCCGCCGCGCACACCGGTCTGCCGGCCATCGCCGACGACTCCGGCATCTGCGTGAACGTCCTCGGCGGTTCACCCGGCATCTTCTCGGCCCGCTGGGCCGGGCCCGCCCGGGACTCCGACCAGAACCTGCAGCTGCTGCTCTGGCAGTTGGGCGATGTGGCCGCCGAGCACCGCGGCGGACACTTCACCTGCGTCGCCGCGCTGGCCATGCCCGACGGCACGGAGTGGCACGTGACCGGGGAATGGCTCGGGCAGATCCTGACCGAGCCGAGCGGCGCCGGCGGCTTCGGCTACGACCCGATCTTCCTGCCCGACGGCTATGCGATCTCCGCCGCCGAGCTGACCCCGAACGTGAAGAACGAGCACAGCCACCGGGCGAGGGCCTTCGGCAAGCTGATTCCGGTGCTGGAGACGCTGCTGGAAGCCTGACCGGCGCATCCGTCTCGACTGCTGAGAACGGCACTCATTCCCAACTGACGGCTGAACTGGCGGCCGGGTGCCCGCGGCCCTAGCGTGGAGGCATGGGCCATGATCACGCGCACACCTCGCAGACGAACCGTGCGCGTCTGTCGGTGGCGATCGGGATTGTCGCCGCGGTGCTCGTGGTGGAGGTCGTCGGCGCCTGGCTGACCGGTTCCCTGGCCCTGCTGGCGGATGCCGGCCACATGTTCTCCGACCTCGCGGGTCTGATCATCGCTCTGACGGCCACCGTGGTGGCCGCGCGGCCGGCTACCGACCGGCAGACGTTCGGTTACCAACGGGCCGAGGTGTTCGGCGCCCTGCTGAACGGGCTCATCCTGGTGGGGGTTGCCATCGCCGTCGTGATCGGCGCCGTCGGCCGACTGGTCGACGCCGGCGGCAGCGAGGTGCGGGCAACTCCCATGCTGGTCGTGGCCGTGATCGGCCTCTTGGCCAACGTTGCGGCCCTGCTCCTGCTGCGCCCGGCGGCCGAGTCGTCGATCAATATGCGCGGCGCTTACCTCGAGGTGCTCGGGGACACCCTGGGCTCAGTGGCGGTCATCGCCGCGGCCGGGGTCATCCTGGTGACGGGCTTTGTACAGGCCGATGCGATCGCGTCGCTGGTCATCGCCGGCATGATCGCGCCCCGAGCCCTCGTGCTGCTGCGCGACGTGGTGCGGGTGCTGAGCGAATCGGTGCCGGCCGCAACGGATGTCGCAGAGATCCGACGGCACCTGCTGGAAACGAACGGCGTGGTGGCGGTGCACGATGTGCACGTGTGGATGATCACCTCCGGAGCCCACGTCTTCAGTGCCCACGTCGTGGTCGAACCTGTGGTGCTCGGCTCGGGTGGCTCCGGCGCACTTCTCGATGAGCTTTCCGCGTGTCTGGCCGACCATTTCGATGTGGACCACTCGACGTTCCAGCTCGAGCCGGCCGAGCACGCGGCGCACGAGGAGAACCCGCACCGGTAGCGTGACCCGCCGGGAGCAGCCCGGACTGTGTTGAGCCCGACTGTGTTGAGCCCGGACTGTGTTGAGTCCGACTGCGTTGAGCTCAGAGGTCGTGCTTGTGCTCGTCGTGCGTGTGCTTGTGGATGTCCTCGAAGGCGTCGGCGTCGAGGACGAGGCTTCCGGTTTGGATGGTCCGTCCGGTGCGCGCGTCCCGGCGGGCTCTGGACGCGGACTGTAGGTAGTGGAAGACGGTGGGGATGAGCGTGATGAAGACCGCGGCCAGCAAGATGATGTCGATGTAGTTCTGAACGAAATCTGCGACTGGCGGGATGTAGCCCAGGAAGAAGCCGAAGTAGGTGAGGCCGGTGCCCCAGAGGAGGGCGCCGATCAGGTTGTACAGCGAGTACTTGCGGTAGTCCATGTGGCCGACGCCGGCCGCGACCGGGGCGAAGGTGCGCACGATCGGCACGAAGCGGGCCACGATGACGGCCACGCCGCCGAAGCGAACGAAGAACGCGTTCGTGCGCTCGACGTTCTTGATGCTGAACAAACCGGATTCTTTGCGCTCGAAGACCCTGGGCCCGAACTTGTGCCCGATCAGATAGCCGACTTCTCCGCCGAAAAAGGCCGAGAATCCGATGGCCAGGGCCACCCACCAGATGTCGATCTGGATGACCCCGGCAAAGGTCAGCAGGCCGGTGATGACCAGCAGGGTGTCGCCGGGAAGCAAAAACCCCACCAGCAGGCCGGTCTCGGCGAAGACGATCGCGCAGACGCCCAGGAGGGCCCAGGGTCCGAACCCGTTGATCAGGACTTCCGGGTCGAGCCAGGGGATGACTGCCGTGGGAAGCAGGGCTGTATGAATCACTAAGAAACTCCTGTGGGCGTCGGTCAGATCGGCCGGGCGGCGGGATCACTGTGTGCTCTGTTATAGGCTAACGCGGTTTTCCGACAGTGCGCCGTGGGCTCGCAGTGGGTCAGGGAGCCTGGACCACTGTCGGGTCGTCGGGGAGCGCGCTGCGGGCATCCAGCCGGTTCTGGGCGCGATCCATCAGCAGGGTGCGCATGCCGAAGATGATTGAGGCGGTGATGAAGACCCCGGCGATGACATAGGCGGTGCTCTTCACGCCAGGGATGGCGGCCGCGTAGTAGCCGGTCAGAGTAAGACCCACGCCCCAGGCCAGGGCTCCGACCAGATTGCTGGTCAGGAACGTGTAGTAGTTCATGCGGCCGACGCCGGCGATCACGGGCACGAAGACGCGGCCCCATGGCATGAACCGGGCGACGACCACTGACCACCAGCCGTACTTGCGGTAGAAGGTCTCCGTCTTGGCGATGGCCGTGCGGGTGTGGCGGCCGCCGTGGCGGTCCAGGTAGGAGCGGCCGAAGTGGCGCCCGAGCAGGAAACCGACCTGGTCACCCAGGAACGCGGCGATGCCGGTTCCGACGGCCAGAACGGCGATGCTCAGGCTCGGCGTGGATGCAGCCACCAGGCCGGAGCCGAAAAGCAGGGAGTCGCCGGTGATGAACGGGATGAAGACCCCAAGGAACACCGCCGTTCCGGCGAAGACCAGGGCCCAAACGAGCAGGTAGAACAGAACGACGCTGGTACTCTCCAGCAGTTTGTTCAATTGGCCGTCCAGGGCCGAGATGTGACTCATGTGCGGGAGAGGGGACTTGAACCCCCACGCTCGAAAGCACAGGAACCTAAATCCTGCGTGTCTGCCAATTTCACCACTCCCGCGAAGTGCGCTTCCAGTGTACTTCGAGGGAGAGCCCCGCCCGTGAGCGTTGGCCACCTCTCTGGACCGGGCACCGGGGCCACCGCACTGTCGCATCGCCGCACGGGTCGGCCAGATCTGCACGTCTCCGGGCGCGTGGCTGTGGATAAGTCGGGCGTGGTCGGCGAGGGATGGGCGATCATGCAGGAATGAGCGAAGCCGTGCGCATCATCACCGAGCAGGTTCGCACTCGGGTGCGTCGCGACGGCGTCGACCTGGCGTCGAACTCCGGGCTCGCCGAGCAGTACGTGCGCGACGAGGTGCAGCGCTACGCCGAGCGGGCGCTCGGCAACTCCCTGCCGCTGATCGCCGACGAGCGCCAGGCGGCGCGCGAGGTCGTGGCCTCACTGACCGGGTTCGGGGCGCTGCAACCGTTCCTCGACGATCCCGGCATCGAGGAAATCTGGATCAACGCGCCCAGCCGGGTGTTCGTGGCCCGCGACGGGGTGCCCGAGCTGACCACCATGGTGCTCACCGCGCGGGAGGTGCGCGATCTGGTCGAGCGGATGCTGCAGGCCTCCGGCCGCCGCGTCGACCTCTCCTCCCCGTTCGTCGATGCCTCTCTGCCCGACGGGTCGCGGTTACACGTGGTCATCCCGGATATCACGCGCCAGCACTGGGCGGTCAATATTCGCAAGTTCACCCGGCGCATCCGCGACCTGAACCAGCTGGTCGGGCTCGGGTCGCTCACGCAGCAATCGTCCGAGTTTCTGCGCATGTGCGTGCTGGCCGGGCAGAACATCCTCGTCTCCGGTGCCACCCAGACCGGCAAGACCACCATGCTCAACGCCCTGCTCTCGGCCACGCGCAAGAACGAGCGCATCGTGACGGTGGAGGAGACGTTCGAACTCGACCTGGCCGCGCGCGACGTCGTGGCGATGCAGTGCCGCCAGCCGAGCCTCGAGGGAACCGGGGAGATCACCCTGCGCCGCCTGATCAAGGAGTCGCTGCGGATGCGCCCCGACCGGCTGATCGTCGGCGAGGTGCGCGAAGCCGAGAGTCTCGACCTGCTCATCGCCCTGAACAGCGGGCTGCCGGGCATGTGTTCGATCCATGCCAACAGTGCCCGGGATGCGCTCGGCAAATTGTCCACGCTGCCGCTTCTGGCGGGCCGCAACATCGACTCCTCGTTCGTGCTGCCGACCGTGGCCGGCTGCATCGACATCGTCGTGCACTGCGAGATCGACCGGAACGGACGGCGCCGGGTGACGGAGATCCTTGCGCCGAGCGGCCAACTGTCAGGGGCGATGATCGAGGCCAGCCCGATCTTCCTGGCCCAGCGGGGCGCCCTTGAGCCGACCGGGGGGTATCCGACGAAGCTGGCCAAGTTCCACGCGGCCGGACTCGACCCGGCCATCGTGCTGCGGGCCGGGGCCGTATGACGCTCGCACTCGGGGCTCTGCTCGGCACCGGGCTGCTCCTGGTCGCCGCGCCGTTCCTCTGGCCGCGCACCAGGGGCAAGGCCCGGTCCCGCACGCCGGGACGGCTGCGGGCGAACCTCGCCCAGGCCGGACTCGGCAGCCTGCCGCTGCCGGCCTTCGTCGCCCTCTCGGTGGTGCTGGGGCTGGCGGTGTCGGCGCTGAGCCAGGCCCTCCTGGGCATCGCTGCCCTGTCGATCGTCACCGCGCTCGCCGGGCTGTCGCTGCCGACGCTGATGGTCGTCTGGCGGGTGCGCGCCCGGCGGCGGGCGAACCGCGCCGTCTGGCCCGACGTCGTTGACCACCTGGTGTCAGCGGTGCGGTCGGGCCTGGCACTGCCGGACAGCGTCGGCAGCCTGGCAGGGGCTGGCCCGCTGTCGACGCGGCCCGCCTTCGCCGAGTTCGCCCGGGAATATCAAGCGACCGGCAACTTCGGTTCCGCCGTCGACGGGCTCAAGGTCTCCCTGGGTGACCCGGTGGCCGACCGCATCCTGGAGACGCTGCGCATGGCCCGGGAGGTAGGCGGCAGCGACCTCACGGTCGTGCTGCGCAGCCTCGCGGCCTGGCTCCGGCAGGATGCCGCCATCCGCTCGGAGGTCGAGGCGCGCCAGTCCTGGATCGTCAACGCGGCGCGGCTGGGCGTGGCCGCGCCCTGGATCGTGCTGCTGCTCCTGGCCTCCCGGCCGGAGGCGGCGGTTGCCTACAACACCTCCGCCGGTGTCGTCGTGATCGTCGGCGGCCTCGGCGTCTCCGTGGTTGCCTACCGCCTGATGGTGGCGCTGGGACGGCTGCCAGAGGAACGCCGGTGGTTCAAATGAGCGCCGCGCAGGCCTGGGCGCTGTTCTGCGGCACCGCGTTGGGCGTGGGGCTCTGGTCGCTCGCCAGCTTGGTGCCTCGGCTGAGTCGGCCGCGCCTCGCGCAGAGGCTGGCGCCGTACATCCTCGACGTGTCGGCGGAGGCGCGGCTATTCGTGGGGCGCACGACGGTGCATCCGTTGCCGGTGCTCGGCACCCTGTTCGCGCCCGTGTTCGGCGCCCTCAAACGAGCGTTCGGCGCCGTTCTCGGCGGCACGGAGACGATCGCCCGACGGCTCCGGCAGTCGGGGTCGGTCCGCGGCACCGACGAGTATCGATCGGAGCAGGTGGTGTGGGCGCTCGCTGGACTCTTCGTCGGGGCAGGTGCGGTGGTTGCCCTGCCGGCGTTTCGGTCGATGCCGGTGCTGGTGCAGGTCGTTCTGCCGGTGGTCGCCGCGGCGGGCGGCGCGCTGGTCCGCGATTGGATGCTCGGCCGCACCGCCACCGCCCGCCTCGCGCGCATGCAGAGCGAGGTTCCGACCGTCCTCGAGTTCATGACGCTGTCTCTGTCGGCGGGGGAGGGCATCCTGGATGCGCTCGCCCGGGTCTCGCGCACGAGCACGGGCGAATTGTCGCGGGAGCTGGCGGGGGTGGTGGCGGATGTGCGCACCGGGGTGCCGCTCGCCACCGCCCTGCACGCGTTGTCACGTCGGATCGCGCTGCCTGCGGTGACCCGGCTGGTCGATCAGGTCACGGGTGCGCTCGACCGGGGAACCCCGCTCGCGGAGGTGCTGCGCGCCCAGGCGCAGGATGCCCGCGACGAGGCCAAACGCGAACTGATCGAGGTGGCCGGCAAGAAAGAGGTGGCCATGCTCGTGCCGCTCGTTTTCCTGATTCTGCCCATGACGATCCTGTTCGCGATCTTCCCCGGCCTGTTCATCCTGCAGAGCGGATTCTGAACCACTGAACCACTGAACCACTGCCGCACTGAACCACTGAACCACTGCCGCACGAGAGAACCACTGTCCCCACGAGAGAAAGTGAGTCAATCATGAAGACACTGCAGCGACGTGTGCGCGACCGGTGGAGCGATGCCGGGGGCGATGAACGAGGCGACGTTCCGGGATGGGTGCTCATCACCCTGATGACGGCCGGGCTGGTCATGATCATCTGGGGTCTGGCCGGTCCGGCGTTGAGCGGCGTGTTCCAACAGGCGATCGACCGGGTCAGCGGAATGTGACCGGCCGTGACGCGCACGCGGGGGAACCGAACCCGATCGCTCGGTGGTGAGGAGGGGTCGGCGGCCGCCGAATTCGTGATGGTCGGCGCACTGCTGACCGCGCTGACGCTCGGCGTCATGCAGCTGGGGCTGACCCTGCTCGTGCGCAACACCGTGCTTGACGCCGCCGCCGAGGGAGCCCGGTACGCCGCGCTCGCTGACAGCGGGCTGGGTGAGGGTGCGGCACGCACCCGCGAGCTGATCACGACGTCGATCGGGCCCGCGTATGCAACCGATGTGGAGGCCAGCTATGGGGACTATGGCGGGTTCCCGAGCGTGCAGGTGCGCGTCGTGGCGCCGCTGCCGCTGCTGGCCCTGTTCGGCGTCGATCGCGGGCTGGAGGTGGTCGGACATGCGGCGGTCGAGACCCTGCGGTAGTGGGGGCCGAGTCAGCCGTTGGCGTGTGTGGTCGGCGAACGGAGAGCAGGGTTCGGCCTCGCTGGAGTTCATCACGGCCGGCCTGATCCTGCTGGCGCCGCTCGTCTACCTGGTGTTGGCGATGGCGGCGCTGCAGGGCGGCGCCCTCGCCGTGGAGGGAGCAGCCCGCCAGGCCGCACGCGTCTACGTCCAGGCGCCCGATGAGGCCGCGGCGAACGCCCGCGCCGAGCGGGCCGTGCAGTTCGGGCTCACGGACTACGGCATCGACCCTGCGGGTGCCGAGGTAAACGTGGCCTGCGAGGCCGGTGTGAACGGATGCCTGACCCGGCAGAGTACAGTCACGGTCACCGTGCGCATCCGGGTGGCCTTGCCGCTGCTGCCGGACCTCCTCTCACTGCGCGACTCGGCCAGTGTTCCCCTGGAGGCCCAGGCCACGCAGACGGTGTCCCGCTTCTGGCGGGCCGGATGAGCGGCGGCGGCGGAGGCTCGGCGGTCGCCTGCGCGGCAGCGCTCGCGGGCACGCCATCGGGATCGCGGGCGGCGCGGTGGCGGCGCCGGCTGCCGATCCGGCCCGGAGGCGAGAAGGGATCGACGCTCATCCTCACGATCTTCTACGGCTTCCTCGCCCTGCTGCTGATCCTCGTCGTCGTGGCCGCGACCTCTCTGTACCTGGAGCGCAAACGCCTGCTGACCCTCGCGGACGGCGCTGCGCTCGCCGGGGCCGAGGCGTTCGACCTGGGCGCGATGGCCGTCACGGTCGACGGCTCGGGCGCGGAGTTGCGACCCTCCCTGTCGTCTGCTGGAGTGCGGACGGCCGTGGAAGAGTTTCTCGCAGCCACCCCGGATGGCCGGATGGAGGGACTGAGGGTGAGCGGTGCGGCATCCGTCGACGGGCAAAGCGCCACGGTTTCACTGAGTGCCTATTGGCGTCCGCCGGTGCTGGCCGTGCTGCTGCCGGCCGGGGTGCCGCTGGAGGTCACGGCGGTGGCGCGCTCGGTGTTCCGCTAGCGTTAGCGAAACGCGCCTGACCCGGCGCAGGGGAGGAGAACCGTGACGGCCGAGCGCGACCGCCTGACCGGTGCCGGCGCCCAGGTCGTGACCGAGGTGAGCATCAACTTCGGGTCGTCCCTCGCCGGTCTGGCCATTCCGCTCGTCGGCTCGCCCGTCGTCGTCGCAGTGCGGCAGCTGGTGATGGCCGCCACGGTGCTGCCCTTTTACCGGCCAAAACTGGCCGGCCTCAGCTGGCGTCGGCTGTGGCCGGCGCTGGCGCTCGGTGTCGTGCTCGCGGTGATGAACCTCACCTTCTACGAGGCTGTCGACCTGCTCGGGCTCGGCATCGCGGCCACGATCGAGTTCCTCGGTCCGTTTGCTCTGGCGCTGGCCTCGTCGCGCCGCCTGCTCGACTTCGTCTACGCCACCGCGGCGGCCGGTGGGGTGTTCCTGCTCACCTGGTCTGACGGGGCACTCAATCTGCTCGGCATCCTCTTCGCCCTGACCGCGGCGGCGTCATGGGCGGCCTACATTCTGCTGACCCGCAAGGTGGCCGTGACCTTCCCCGGGCTTGAGGGCATTTCCGTGGCCAGCGTCGTCAGCCTGACTTTGCTGGTGCCGTTCGCGCTGCTCACGGTCGACTGGCCGAGCCTCAATTGGGGCGTGATCGGGCTGCTGCTCGCCATCGGCGTGCTCTCGTCGGCGTTCCCGTACACGCTGGACACCTTCATCTTGCGCCGCATCACCCCGCGCCTCTACGCGATCATCACCAGCTTCGGCCCCGTGATCGCGGCGCTGTTCGGCGCGCTGGTACTGGGGGAGACCTTCCTGGTGCAGCAGCAGATCGCCATCCTTGTGGTGTGCGTGGCGGCCGGCGCGGCCATCGCCAGCCAGCGCGAAACGTCGAAATCCGAACTCGAGATCATCGCGGGCGCGATTCCCTGATCGGGCGCGATTCCCCGGCCGGGCGCGATTCTCCGATCGGGCGCGTGCGGGCATCCGTCGCCGGCTGCCCGGCGTTGAACCAATTCGACGGAGATATTGTCTCAAAGGCCTGTTTTCAGCGGGTCTGGGGCTGATTTCGGCAAAATCTCCGTCGAATTCGTTAGGGGCGGGCTATCTGCTCAGCGCCCGCGGCTCGGGGACTGACTCGGCTCGGTGACGATGATGCCGAGGTGTGCGGCGAAAACGGGCGCAAGCAGGCTGAGCTGGGCGTCATCGATGGTGGCGCCGCGCAGCCCCTCAAGCCCGTGGATGGCACTGAAGTCGCTCGAGCGTAGGTCGGCGTCCTTGAGGGTGGCACGGGTCACATCGAGGGTGCCGACGCGGCAGTCGCGCATCTCGAAGCGCTGCACGGTGGCGCTTCCGAGGTCGAGCTCCTCGATGATGCACTTGGAGAGCAGCACATTGGTCAGCGTCGCCCCGCGCAGGTTCACGAAGTCGAGCTTGGACTCGTCGATGTGCACCGAGCGCAGGGTGGCCTCGTAGAGCTCGAGCGACCCGAGCCGGGAGTGCTCCACCCTGACGTCCCGCCAGCTCGAGCGGGGCGCGCAGAAGACGGCCGCGTGCAGCTCGCCGGCCACGCAGTCGGCGACGGATGCCCCGCGCAACTGCGTGTCGCTGAGGGAGACTCCGCGCAGCTCGCACTCCTGGAAGCCGAT
Organism: Cryobacterium sp. TMT1-62; assembly: GCF_004403145.1. Taxonomy (NCBI): domain Bacteria; kingdom Bacillati; phylum Actinomycetota; class Actinomycetes; order Micrococcales; family Microbacteriaceae; genus Cryobacterium; species Cryobacterium sp. TMT1-62. The sequence continues at coordinate 59,909 of NZ_SOGZ01000035.1, forward strand.
GCCGGTCAGGTCCCGGCCGGACAGGTCGCATGCGCTGAAGCGCTCGGCCTCCCGGCTGTCACCGGCGCGGAGGTCGCTGCCGTCGGAGTCGGTCAGGCCGGCCAACACGATTCGGTCGATTCGGGGACCGCGGGTATTCGCGCGTGCCACCGTCAGGAGACGGGAGCAGCCGCGGCGGCAGTCGTAGTGGCGGGAGCGCCGGCAGCGGGAGCGGCGGGGGGAACCGCTTCCAGCACGAACACCGGGATGACCCGGTCGGTCTTTTTTTCGTAGTCGGCGTAGTCGGGGAACGCGGCCACGGCCCGCTCCCACCACGCAGCGCGTTCGGTGCCGGTGACCTCGCGGGCCAGCATGTCCTGACGGCTGGGGCCATCCTGCAGCTCGATGAGAGGGTGGGCCACCACATTGCCGTACCAGACGGGGTTCTTCGGGCTGCCGCCGAGGGAGGCGATGGCGGCGTAGGCACCCTCGTGCTCCACGCGCATCAGCGGGGTCTTGCGCAGCTTGCCCGACTTGGCCCCGAGGGTGGTGAGCACGATGACGGGCATCCCGCGCAGGGTGGTGCCTTCCGTGCCTCCGGAGCTTTCGTACAGGTCGACCTGGTCGCGCACCCACTGCTGGGTGCCGGGCTCGTATTCTCCGATGAGGGGCATACGACCATTAAACGCCCTCGGTCGGACTCCCATTCCCCCGGATTCAGCGCGTTGGGGCCGAGGCAGCGTCAGGGACGCATGCGCGGCCGGCGAGGCGCGTAGCGGGGGATGTAGCGGCCCAGAATCACGGCGCCGAACAGTCCGAACACTCCCATCACGACGCTGGCAATCGAGATGGTGGCGACCGCGGTCAGGCCGGCCACGGCCAGGGGGGCGACGGCCCCGCCCAGGTCGGCGGTGAAGCGCCATGCGCCCAGGAACGGTGCCGGGCTGTTGTTTTTCGGGGCCAGGTCGGCGCCGAGCGTCATCAGGAGGCCACTGCCGATGCCGTTGGCGAGCGACAGGATCATGGCCACGGCGACGAACCACTCCACGTTGCCGGGCAAGTCGTGTGTGAACGCGAGAATGAGGTGCCCGGCACCCAGGCCGATCATCGACGGGATGGCGGTCCACAGGCGGCCGAAACGGTCCATGATCTGGCCACTGACGTAGAAGAGGGCGAAGTCGACCGCGCCGGCGATGCCGATGATGAGGGCGATGTCGGGGACGCTGATGCCGATGCTGACCGCCCAGAGCGGGAGCAGCACCGTGCGGGAGGCGCGCATCGCCCCGATCAGGCCCGCGCCCGTGCCAAGGCGCAGGAGCACAGCTCGGTGGCCCCAGATGGTGCGGAACAGCCCCTGGGATTCCTCGGCCGCGAGCTCCCGCCCGGCCGGCATGACAGATCCGTCGGGCGCCTTCACCAGTTGCGGGCCACCGAAAGTGCTCTCGGGATCGGGCAGCAGGAGCAGCATCGCGGCCGCGCCGAGGCAACAGACCACGAACACCCAGAACACCGACTCGGTGCTGTCGGTGAGGCTGAGCAGGGCGGCGGCGATGAACGGGCCGATGAACCAGCCGGCGCGGAAGATGCCGCCGAGGGTCGACAGCGCCCGGGCCCGGTAGGCCAGAGGCACGTAGCTGGTCATGAACGCGTGGCGGGCCAGGGCGAACACGGCGGTGGCCAGGCCGATCAGGAAGATGCCGATGCCCAGCACGAGCGGGTTGGGAGCGACGATGCAGATCAGGACGGCGATGATCGTGAGCAAGGATGCCCAGATCATGGCGTTGCGCTCCCCGATGAGGGAGACCACCCAGCCGCTGGGGATGTCCCCGGCCAGTTCACCCACCATAATCATGGCGGCGATGAACCCTGCGATCGCGAGTGTGGCACCCAGGTCGTTGGCCACGATCGGGATCAGCGGGATGATCGCGCCCTCGCCGATCGAGAACAGGAGGGTCGGCAGGAACGCGGCGAGTGCGACGGAACGCATCTGGAAGGGGCGGTCGGCGTTACTCATGGCTTGTCGATGTTATCCCCGGGCGGGTGTTGGTGTTTCGAGTCCGCACCCTTACGGCAGCTTCGACCCGAACGAATTCGACGGAGATTCTGGCTCTCCTGCTGCTTCTGTGGGTTAATCCCGGCCGGGGAGTGCGGGTTTGTGGCCGCCGAGGCTGAGCATGGCGAGGGCGATGAGGGCGTCGGGTGATTTGAAGCCGAAGGCGATTCGGGTGAGTAGTCGGATCTTGGTATTGACGGATTCGATGCGGCCGTTGGAGAGGCCGTGCTCGATCGATGCAAGGATCGCGGCCCGGTGCTTGACGATGGAGCGTTGAAGTTTCACGAACGACGGGATCCGGCTGCGGCGGGCCCATCCGACCCACTTGTCCAGGGCCTCGGCGGCTTCGTCGCGGGGCAGCTTGAAGACCAGCCGGAGGCCTTCTTTGAGGTAGTAG
>NZ_SOGZ01000021.1:0-68194 GCF_004403145.1 Cryobacterium sp. TMT1-62
CGGCGAGGCCGGGGCTGCAGAACCGGGCGGGGCTTCCGCCGGTGCCGACTCCTCGGCCGGCGGCGGGGCGGCGGGGGCGTCGGCGGACGGGGCGGTCGCCTCGGGGCCGGTCGAGCCGGAGGGGGAAGGGGTGGGGACGCCGTAGAGCACGTCCACCCCGGGGCTGCCCGGGCCGAGGTTGCCGGCCAGGTCGAGTTGCACCGCGATCACCCGGAAGGTACCGGCAGCGACTCCGCCCGCCGAGCAACTCCACGACCCGGATGCGACGACGGCGCTGCAGACCGAATATGATCCGGCGAAGACGGTCACGGTCGCACCCTCTTCTCCGGTGCCCGTGTACCCGGCGTCGGTGAGCGGCAGCTGGGCGCCGCTCGCCGGCGTGGTCAGCGTGGGCGGCGCCGGACGGTCGAGGTCGAAGACGAGGTCGACCGGTGCGCTCGAATTGGACCATGAGGGATTGCTATAGCTCGTCTGCTGGCTGGCCGAGACCTCGGCCTGCCCGCCGGCGAGGCCGTCGGCGAACGTGCACGACCAGTTGCCGGAGGAGTCGGCGGTGGCCGTGCAGCGCGGGCCGCCGCTCACCGTGATGACGACGGAGGCCCCCGGATAGCCGGTGCCGCGCACCGTGCCGTTGGTCAGGCTCCCACCGGTGGAACCGCCCGTCACCCGGGGGGCGGACAACACGGCGATCGTGTGCTCGTCGGTCAGGTCGGCGGCTCCGGTGACGACGACGCGAAGCGGCACGGATGGCCCGCTCGGCAGGGAAACCGCGGCGCAACTCCACTGGCCGGCGCCGTCGACCACGGCGAAGCAGAGCGGGTCCTGACCGTCGACGGGGGAGAGCAACCGGATCTCCCGGCCGGCTTCGCCCGTGCCGGAGACGGTGGTGGTTCCGCTACCCACGAAACTGCCCGGCGGTGGGCTGACGATGGCCGGCGCGTTCGTCGGCGCCGCCTTGGCGTCCCGCTCGCTTGTGGGAGCCGGTGTGGGAGCCGGCGTGGCTGCGGCAGTCGGTTCGGCGAACGCCGCGCCCGGCACGCCGAGGAGAGACAGGCCGACCAGGGCGACGATCAGAGGCAGGGTGCCGGGCGTCCACCGTCGGCGACGGCGCCCGGGCGTTCCGCCCGAACCGGCCATACGTGTCCCGTACATGATTCCCCCTGTGACCATTTCACGGGCCAGCGCCGGGAAAGTCAACGTGCGACACGCAATTTGACGGCGACGGCACCTATTCGTGATCGGCGGGGGCCATAGGGCATACTAGCGTCGGAACATCCACGCTACTGCTTCCCCGCGCAAGAGCACGGGGCGGCTGTGGCTGGGTCACCGCGCCGGGTATCCTCAATCCCGGCTACTGAAGGCGGTGCGCCGATGCTCGACCTCTCCCACCGCCTTACGGGCCGGCCGTGGCAGACCCCGGGGCTGTTCTGGCCCGAGCTCACGGCCGCGACGGCGCACCTGGACGCCCCCGTCGCCGCCCTCCACCTGGGTGCCCTGCGCCACAACGTGCACGACCTGCTGGACCGCGCGGCCGGCACCTCCCTCCGGGTCGCGTCGAAGTCGATTCGGGTGAGTGGCGTGCTTGAGGCCATCCTGGCCGTGCCCGGCTATCGGGGTGTGCTGGCCTACACCCTGGCGGAGGCGCTCTGGCTGGCTGAGACGGTGACGGATGTCGTCGTCGGCTACCCCACGGCCGACCGGTCCGCGATCCGGAAGTCGGGCCGCTCGCCCGAGCTGGCCAGGGCGGTCACCCTGATGGTCGACTCGATCGCGCACCTCGACGTCATCGACGCCGTGCTTCCGCCCGGCAGCCGGACCCCGATCCGGGTCTGCCTCGAACTCGACGCGGCCTGGGACGCCCCCGTGCTCGGCCATCTGGGCGTCTGGCGTTCACCCGTGCACACACCCGGCGAGGCCCGCCGGGTCGCCGCGGACATCGTCGCCCACCCCGGCTTCGTCCTCGTCGGCGTGATGTCCTATGAGGCGCAGGTGGCTGGGATCGGCGACAGGCCGGCCGGGAAACCGCTCCGGGGCCTGGTCACCCGCTGGGTGCGGCGCCGGTGCGTTGGCGAGCTCAGGGAGCGGCGCAGCGCGGCCGTCGCCGCGGTGCGCGAGGTCGCGCGCCTCGAGTTCGTGAACGGGGGCGGAACCGGCTCGGTCGAGAGCACGCGCGCCGACGCATCCGTCACCGACATTGCCGTCGGCAGCGGCTTCTTCGGCGGCCACCTCTTCGACAATTTCGCGAGCTTTCGGCCCGCGCCTGCGGCCGCGGTCACCCTCACGGTGGTGCGGAAGCCCAGCCCCGACACGGCCGTACTGCTCGGCGGCGGCTGGATCGCGTCCGGCGTGCCCGGGGCCGACCGGCTGCCCCGCGTGGTCTGGCCGGAGGGCCTCAGCCTGGCGCCGCGGGAGATGGCCGGTGAGGTGCAGACGCCGCTCACCGGTGTCGGTGCGGCCCGGCTCCGCGTCGGTGACCGCGTCTGGGCGCGGCACACCAAGTCGGGGGAGCTGAGCGAGCACGTGAACGAGTTCGCGCTGGTCGAGAATGGAAAGGTGGTCGATATCCTGCCGACCTACCGGGGTGAGGGGAAGGCCTTTCTGTGAGTGCGAGCGGAGCGGTGTGGCGCAACTGGGCCCGGAACCAGGCGGTGACCCCGGTGCGCGTGGAGCGGCCGTCGAGCGTCGCCGCCGTGCAGCGCGCCGTGGTGGCGGCCGGGGCGGTGGGCCTTCGGGTCAAGGCCGTGGGCTCCGGGCACAGCTTCTCGGGCATCGCGCTCGCGCCCGGGGTCCAGCTTGACCTGTTTGACCTCGCCGGGCTGATCGGTGTGGACACCGTGGCCGGGCAGGTCACTCTGGCCGCGGGCACCCGACTGTTCGAACTGCCCCGGCTGCTGCGGCCCTACGGTCTGGCCCTGCCGAACCTGGGCGACGTGGACCGGCAGACGATCTCCGGCGCCACGTCCACCGGGACCCACGGCACGGGCGGCCGGTACGGCGGCCTGGCCACCCAGATCGTGGCGCTGACCCTGGTGGTCGGTGACGGCACCCTGCTGCGCGTGAGCGCCACGGAGAACCCGGAGCTGCTGCCCGCGACCCGGCTCGGTCTCGGTGCGCTCGGAATCGTGGTGGACGTGACCCTGCAGTGCGTGCCCGCGTTCCTGCTGCACGCGGTGGAGGCGGCCGAGCCGCTCGAGGAGGTCCTGGAGCACTACCTCGACCGGTCCGACCACAGCGATCACTACGAGTTCTTCTGGTTCCCGCACACCGAGACCGCCCTGACCAAGACCAACACCCGGCTGCCCCTGGAGTCCGGCCGGTCGCCGCTCGGCAAGGTCGCCCGCTTCGTCGACGACGAATTGCTCGCGAACGGGGTCTACCGCGGCATTTGCGCCCTGGGCGCCGTGGCGCCGGCGACAGTCCCCGGATTCAACCGACTCGCCGCCCGCCTGACCGGCAGACGCGAATTCACGGATGTCTCCCACCGCGTGTTCCTGACGAACCGCACGGTGCGTTTTCAAGAAATGGAATATGCCCTGCCGCGCGCCCTGGTACCGGCCGCGCTGCGGGAAGTGCGGGCGCTGATCGAGGCGCGGGGTTGGCGCATCTCGTTCCCGATCGAGGTGCGCTCGGCCGCCGCCGACGACGTCTGGCTGTCCACCGCAGCGGGCCGGGAGACCGGCTACATCGCCGTGCACCGTTACTACCGGGAGGATCCGGCTGCGTATTTCCAGGCGGTCGAGGCCATTATGCGCGCGCACGGCGGGCGTCCGCACTGGGGCAAGACGCACGACCGGGATGCGGCGTCCCTCCGCACCGACTATCCGCACTTCGACGACTTCCTCTCGGTGCGTGACAGGCTTGACCCGGAGCGCCGCTTCAGCAACAGCTATCTGGAAAGAGTCCTGGGTCGATGAGCAACAGCAACACCCCCGCCGCCCGTGCTTGGGAACACCGTGCGGGGGAGCTGGGAGACCGGCTGCCCGACGGCTTCACCGTGGGCGTGGCAACGTCCGCTTTCCAGATCGAGGGTGGCGCCAGGCAGGGTGGTCGCGGCGAATCGAGTTGGGACACGTTCACGGCCACCGCCGGGCGCATCCGTGACGGCTCCAACGCATCCGTTTCGACCGATCACTTCAATCGGCTCGAGGAGGACGTCACGCTGCTCCGCGAACTGGGCGTCGACGTCTATCGGTTCTCCCTGGCCTGGTCCCGGCTGCAGCCCGATGGCCGCGGCTCGCTCAGCCGGGCCGGCCTGGCCTTCTACGACCGGCTGCTCGACGGGCTTCTGGTCGCGGGGATCAGCCCGATGGCGACCCTGTTCCACTGGGACACCCCGTTGCGGTTGCGCGGCGGCTGGCTGAACCGAGACACCGCGATGCGGTTCGGCGACTACGCCCACCAGGTCGGCGAGGTGTTCGGGGACCGGATCGACTCCTGGCTGACCCTGAACGACCCCGCGACGGTGACCCTCAACGGCTACGCCCTCGGCACGGATGCCCCGGGGGAGGCCCGGCTTTTCGGTGCCCTGCCGGCGGCGCACCATCAGCTGCTTGCTCACGGACTCGCTGTGCAGGGGCTGCGCGCCGCCGATGTGCGCGGCCGGATCGGGATTTCCAACGTGCACTCGCCCGTGCAATCCGCCAGCGGCCGCGAAGCCGACGAGGTCGCCGCCGCGCTCTTCGACGTGCTGCACAATCGCGTCTACGCCGACGCGGTGCTGCTCGGCCGCTACCCGGAACCGCCGGAGCCCTACCAGGTGCCGATGCGGATGCTGCTGGAAACCGACCCGGACGACCTCCGCACCATCCACCAGCCGCTCGACTTCTACGGGCTGGGCTACTCCCAGCCGAGCCGGATCAAGGCCGGCGCCGCTGCCCCGAAGACCCCGAACGGGCCGCCGCCCAGCGGGCCGCCGGAAAAGGTCGTGGCCTTTCCCTTCCACGTCACCCCGTTTCGCGAGTTCCCGGTGACCAACGCCGGCACGGCCATCGCGCCCGAATACCTCGGTGTGGCCCTCGGCGAACTGCGCGACCGCTACGCGGAGAACCTGCCGCCCGTCTGCATCACGGCCGGGGGAGCGAGCTTCCCCGACGTCGCCGACACGTGGGGTGCCGTGCACGATCCGGCGCGGATCGACTACCTGGCCGAGCACATCACGGCGGCGCTCGCCGCGGTGGCCCCCGGCGGGATCGCCGACGGGGTCACCCTGCAGGGCTACCTGGTCTGGTCCCTGCTGGACAGCTTCGAATGGACGGCCGGCTACACCCAACGGTTCGGCCTCGTGCACGTCGACTTCCAGAGCGGCACCTGCACCCGCACCCCCAAGTCTTCCTACCGCTGGCTGCAGACGGTGCTCTCCGCCCGCTGACGGTCGCGTGGGGCCGGTCGTCGCCGCGTTACTTGGAGTGTGTCGGGAAGCGCATGTGAGCCTCAGGGCGCGCGGTTATGATAATTCGTGCGTCGTAAAAAACGCCGCCGCGGCCTGCTTGCCCGCCCCGCCTCACCTCAAGGAGAAGCTGCCATGGAATGGCTCATCCCGGTCCTCATCGTTGTTGCACTCGTCGTCATCATTGGGATTTACCTCTGGGCCACGTACAACTCTCTCGTCACCCTCAAAGTGCGCGTGGACGAGGCATGGAGTGATATCACCGTTCAGTTGAAGCGCCGGGCCGACCTGATCCCGAACCTGATCGAGACGGTCAAGGGCTACGCGGCACACGAGCGGGCCGTTTTCGAGAACGTCACGAAGGCACGGGCCGAGTCGCTCAACGCGCAGGGTCCGGCCGAGGCCGCCGCCGCCGAGAACCACATGCAGACCGCGCTGCGCAGCATCTTCGCCGTAGCGGAGGCGTACCCGCAGCTGCAAGCCAGCCAGAACTACCTGCAGTTGCAGGGCGAGCTTGTCGACACGGAGGACAAAATCCAGGCCTCACGCCGGTTCTATAACGGCGGCGTTCGGGAACTGAACACGAAGATCCAGGTCTTCCCCAACAACCTCATCGCCCGCAACCTCGGGTTCACCCAGCGAGACTTTTTCGAGGTGTCCGACTCCGCCGCCATCGCGGAGCCGCCTCGCGTTCAGTTCTAGCGGACGGATTCCATGTACAGCGCAATTGCGCGCAACAAGCGCAACACCGTCTTCATCATCATCCTGTTCATCGCCATCATCGCGGGTCTCGGCTGGCTCGCCAACGCGGTCTATAGCACGCCCGGTGACTACAGCATCCTGATCTTCACGGTCGTCTTCGCCACGGGGTATGCCGTGGTGCAGTACTTCGTGGCCGGTCGCCAGGCGATCGCGATGAGCGGCGGCATCCGCATCACCAGTCAATCGGAGAACCCGAGGCTCTGGAACATCGTCGAGAACCTCTCGATCACCACCGGCACGCCGATGCCCGCGATCTATGTCATCAACGACCCGGCGCCGAACGCCTTCGCCACCGGGCGCGACCCGGAACACGCGATCGTCGCGGCCACCACCGGCCTGCTGGAGATCATGACCGACTCCGAGCTCGAGGGTGTCATGGCGCACGAGCTCGGCCACGTGCGCAACTACGACATCCGCCTGTCGATGGTCGTGTTCGGCCTCGTCGTCGCCGTCGGGTTCATCTCGGACATCTTCCTTCGAATGGCGTTCTTCGGCCGGAACAGCAAAAACAATGGCAGCCCCGTCATCATGGTGGTCGGTCTCGTCGCCGTGCTCGTGGCGCCCCTGATCGCCACGATCGTGCAGCTTGCGGTGTCGAGGCAGCGCGAATACCTGGCGGATGCGACGGCCGCCCTGACCACGCGGCATCCGGACGCCCTGGCCAGCGCACTCGGCAAGCTCGAGGCCTTCGGGCGCCCGATGAAGAAGCAGAATACCTCGATGGCCCACCTCTGGATCGCCGACCCGCTCAAGCCCGGCGTGATGGACAAGCTCTTCGCCACGCACCCGCCGATCGCCGAGCGCGTCGAGCGCCTGCACACGATGGGCCGCAAGTTCTGACCTGCTTCGACGGCCGCTAACGCAGCTCGGCGGCCAACGCCTCGGCGAGATTGCCGCGCCGTTCCACCTCGATCTGTGGCAGGCCCTGCCAGGCGGCGGCCTCCTTGAGAACAGATGAGAGACGCCCGGCCGTGTCCGACGGCGCGCCCGGCTCCACCCAGGCCGCGCGCACCCGCAGCACCTGCGCCTGCCGGTCGTTCTTCAAGTCGACCCGGCCCACGATCGTGTCTCCGAGCAGCACGGGCAGGCAGTAGTACCCGAACACCCGCTTCGGTTCGGGCGTGTAGATCTCGATCCGGTAGTGGAACCCGAACAGGCGCAACGCGCGCGCCCGTTCCCAGACGACCGGGTCGAACGGCGACAGCAGGGTCGCGGCATCCACCCGGCGCGGGAGCCGCGCGTCGCGGTGCAACCAGGCGCCCCCCGATGCGCCGCCCGCACCCCAGCCCGGCACCTCGACCGGGATGAGCTCGCCGGCATCCTCGAGGTCGTGGATGGCCGCCAGGGTCGCCGGGCCGCGCAACCGGAAGTAGTCGGCGAAGTCCTTCCCCGTGCCGATTCCGTGCGCCCGCGCCGAGCGACTCACCAGCTCGCTGTGCGCGTCGTCCCGGCCGATCGTGCGCTCCCGCAACTCCCGCGGGAACACCTGCTCCGGCAGCCCGTAGACCCGCTCGAACCGTTCCCGGCCCGAGATCGCCACGTCGCCCCAGCGGAACAGGGTCTCCAACCCGGTCTTCACGTCCGACCAGCCCCACCACGGGCCGCGGCGGCGGTTCGCGTCGTGCTCGATGGCGCTCGCGCGCAGGGAACCGTTGGCGGCAAGCTCGGCGAGCAGCCAGTCGAGCATCGGCCGGTTGCCCTGAGCCCACGCCTCGGTTGCCGACCGGGTCCGGAATTCGCGCATCCGCCAGCCGAAGAGCGGCCAGGCGTCGCGCGGCAGGAACGATGCCTCGTGCGCCCAGTACTCGGTGAACCGGGATTCGCGGCCCGAGGTCAGCCGGTCCAGCTGCGCCTTGTCGTAGGCGCCGAGTCGGCTGAACGCCGGCATATAGTGGCTGCGCTCGAACACGTTCACGGAGTCGATCTGCAGCAGCCCGAGCCGGTTCACCAGGGCATCCAGTTGACGGATGCCCGGTGTCACTGACGGCGGGCGGCCGAAGCCCTGCGCGCCGAGCGCGATCCGGCGGGCAAGGGCTGGGGAGATCGTCTGCACCACTCTCCGACCCTAGTGGCACGCTTCAGACGGCATTCACCCGATGTTCAGCGGCGCACCCCCTCACGGTCGTCGGCTGCTCCTAGCCTCGCTTTTACCGGCTACCCGGCTCCACACGTCCGCGTTTTCGCGCGGCGGCCGACACCGGTCCGACGGAGGAAACTTGTTCACCACCCGCATCCTGGCCGCCCTGGCCACGACCACCGCCCTCGCCCTGAGCCTGTCCGCCTGCTCCGGTGCCGCGGATGCCGGTTCCGGAACCACGGGGGTCGATGCTGCCTCCGCGACCAGCCTCTCCGCCTTCGGCGACCTGGCCGCCCTCGAGGACGCGGCCCGGGCCGAAGGCGCCCTGAACGTGATCGCCCTGCCGCGGGACTGGGCCAACTACGGCGCCGTGCTCGACGCATTTTCCGAGAAGTACCCGGAGATCACCATCACCGAGGCCTCGCCGGACGCGTCCAGCGCCGAGGAGATCCTGGCCGCGGACAACCTCGCCGGGCAGGACACCGCCCCCGACGTATTCGACCTGGGCCTCGCGGTGGCGCTGTCCAGCACCGATCGCTTCGCGCCCTACCAGGTGGCGGCATGGGCCGAAATCCCGGATGCGCTCAAGGAGACCTCCGGGCTGTACACGGGCGACTACGGCGGCTACCTGGCGATCGGCTACGACCCCGACGCCGTTCCCGCGCCGACCGAGCTGCGTGACCTGCTCGGCGCCGAGTACACGGGCAAGGTCGCGATCAACGGCGACCCGACACAGGCCGGGGCTGCGTTCGCCGCCGTCGGGCTGGCCACCGTGCAGAGCGGGAGCGATGTGAGTGACTTCCAGGCCGGCATCGACTTCTTCGACGAGCTCAACCAGGCCGGCAACTTCGTCAAGATCGACCCGACTTCGGCGACCATCGCGTCGGGTGAGACCCCGGTGGTCTTCGACTGGGACTACCTCAACGTGGGCTACGGCACGAGTCTGGCCGGCGAGCGCAACTGGGAGGTCGTCGTCTTTCCGGGAACCGGGTACGCCGGCTACTACAACCAGGCCGTGAACAAGGATGCCCCGAACCCGGCCGCAGCCAGGCTCTGGCAGGAATTCCTCTACAGCGACGAGGGCCAGAACCTCTGGCTCGCCGGTGGCGCCCGCCCCGTGCGCGCCGAGGCGATGGCGGCGGCCGGCACCATCGACGCGGCGCTCTTCGCCGCACTCCCTGCGGCCCCGGCCGAGACGGTCGTCCCCTCCGAGGCGGAGAGCGCCGCGGGAGCCGCGCTCCTCGGCGCGAAGTGGGCCGCAGCTGTCCGGTAGCCGGCGCGGCACGGCGGCAGCCTTCGGGCTGTTGCCGTTCGCGGCATATGTGGTGCTCTTCCTGCTCGTGCCAACCCTGATCGCAGTCGGAAGCGGCTTCGTCGACGAGTCCGGGGTGTTCACGCTCGACACTGTGGCCGCGCTGGGCAACCCGGTCGTGAGAGACGCCTTCGCCGCGTCATTCGGACTGTCGGCACTCACCGCCGTTGTGGGTGCGATCGTCGGTGCCCTTGCCTGCTACGGCTTGCTCGGCGCGCGCGAGGACGGCCCCCTCCGCGCCGTCGTGGACTCCCTCAGCGGCGTGCTCGCCCAGTTCGGCGGCGTCATGCTGGCCTTCGCGTTCGTGGCGACTATCGGCATCCAGGGTCTGGTCACCGTGATCCTGCGCGACACCTTCGGCGTCGACATCTTCGCCGACGGGGTATGGCTCTACGAACTCCCCGGCCTCGTGCTGCCCTACATCTACTTTCAAGTTCCCCTGATGATCATCACCTTCCTGCCCGCGCTGCAGGCACTCAACCCGCACTGGGCCGAGGCCAACGCAACCCTCGGCGGCAACCGGGCCACCTACTGGTTCCGGATCGCGTTCCCGGTGCTGGCGCCCTCGTTTCTCGGCAGCCTGCTGCTGCTCTTCGCCAACGCGTTCTCCTCCTATGCGACCGCCGCCGCGCTCACCAGCCAGGGATCGCAGATCGTTCCGCTGCAGATCCGCTCGGCCCTGACCAGTGAAACCCTGCTCGGCCGGGAGAATCTCGCCGGGGCGTTGGCGCTCGGCATGATCCTGGTGATGTTCGTCGTCATGTCCGGCTACTCGGCGTTGCAGGCACGGGCGGCCCGGTGGCAGCGATGAAGGCGGTGGCGCACACCCCCACCCGGCTGGCGCGCGGCCTCATCCTCGGCAGCATCGGCCTCCTCGTCGCCATCCCCATCGTCGCCATGGTGGAGTTCACCTTGCGCCGCGGCCTCGCCGGCGGCCACGACCTTTCCCGCTGGACGGCCCTGTTCCAGGGTGGCTTCGCCGGCCCGTACCGTTCGGTTCTCGTCGCGCTCGGGAACTCGGTCGGGCTGGCCGTGGGCACCGTCTCGATCGTTCTCCTGCTGCTGGTGCCGACCTTGCTGCTGGTGCACCTGCGGTTTCCCCGCCTGCGCCGCGTGATGGAGTTCGTCTGCATCCTGCCCATCAGCATCCCGGCCATCGTCCTCGTGGTCGGCCTGGCCCCGGTGTACTCGGTGCTCGCCCGCCTGCTTGGCAGCGGCGTGTGGACCCTCGCGTTCGCCTACGGCATCACGGTGCTCCCGTTCGCCTACCGGGCCATCCAGACGAACCTCGACGGCGTCGACGTGTGCACGCTCAGTGAGGCGGCCCGCACGCTCGGCGCGGGCTGGGTGAGCGTGCTCGTGCGGGTACTGATCCCGAACCTGCGCCGCGGCATCCTCGCCGGCGCGTTCATCTCGATCGCAGTCGTGCTCGGCGAATTCACGATCGCCTCCCTGCTCAACCGCATCACCCTGCAGACCGCGCTCGTTGTCGTGAGCAAGGCCGACCCCTATACGGCCGTCATCCTGTCTTTGCTCGCACTCACTTTCGCATTTCTGCTCTTGCTCGTCATCGGGCGTCTCGGCACGGTTCGCGCCGGCAGCCGGCGACGGCCCACCACCGGAGGTCAGCTATGAACCAGAACCAGCTTCGGACCCAGAATCAGAACCGAGACCGTTCGGCGGCGATCGCTCCGGCGGGAGCCTCGGTGCGCTTCGCGGGCGTGGTGAAGGACTTCACCGGCCACCGTGCCCTGGCCGGCTTCGATCTCACCCTGCACGCGGGCGAGTTCGTCGCCCTGCTCGGCCCGAGCGGTAGTGGCAAGACCACCGCGCTGCGGGTATTGGCCGGGCTCGAATCCACGGATGCCGGAAGCATCCTGATCGACGGAGCCGACGTGTCGACACTGCCGACGAGCCGGCGCGACCTGGGCATGGTGTTCCAGTCCTACTCGCTGTTCCCGCACCTCAGCGCGGGCGAGAACGTCGAGTTCGGCCTGCGCATGCGGAAGGTCCGCGGCGAGGAACGGCGCGCCCGAGCGGCCGCGGCCCTCGCCCTGGTCGGGCTCGACGCCCACTACGATCGCTTCGCGCACCAGCTCTCCGGCGGTCAGCAGCAACGGGTGGCGCTGGCGCGCGCCCTCGTCACCGAGCCCCGGGTTCTCCTGCTCGACGAGCCGTTGTCGGCCCTTGACGCCCAGGTTCGGGTGGTGCTGCGCGAGGAGATCCGGCGCATCCAAACCGAACTGGGCATCACGACCCTGTTTGTCACGCACGACCAGGACGAGGCGCTCGCCGTGGCCGACCGCGTCGCCGTGATGCGGGCGGGTTCCATCGAGCAGGTCGGAGCACCGGAAGAGCTCTACACCCGGCCGGCCTCGTCGTTCATCGCGGACTTCGTGGGGCTCAGCAATCGACTGGTCGGCGTGGTGCGCCACGGGTTCGCGCGGGTTCACGGTGCCTCTCTGCCGCTACTCGACCCCTCGCAGGCGGATGGCGCTGTGTCCGTCTCCGTGCGGCCGGAAGACCTCGAATTCGGCGCTGCGGGGGCACCAGGGGTCGTGCTCTCGTCGAGTTTCCACGGCTCGCTCCGGCGCACGAGGGTGCGCCTGGACGACGGCGCGTCGCTCGTCGTGCAGCACGGCGCGCGGCTGCATCCGTCGGCCGGGGACCGGGTCCTGGTGCGGTTCACGGGCGCGCCCGTCTCGGTCGACCCGCTCCCCTCTCCGGCGTAGTGACCGGTCCGGGGCCTGAGGCAGCGAGCACCTTTGGCCCATACCGGAGACGGCACGTGTGATTGCCTAGACTGATGCCGTGATGGAAACCGACGGAAAACCCGCCCGCAGCGGCTTCTTCGGCGTGTTCGGACGCCGCCGCACCGTACCCCCGATCCTGGTCGAGCTCCCGCCCTCGCACGGCTACGGAGTCGACGAGAACCTGCCGGCCGGCATCCGACTCGCCGCCGCCTGGTCCTGGCGCCTGCTCGCGCTCGCCGGCGCACTTGCTGTTTTCATCTTCATCGTCATCCAGCTCCGGTTGATCGTCATCCCGCTGCTCGTGGCCGTGCTGGTGTCGGCACTGCTCGTGCCCTTCGTCGGATTCCTGGTGCGACACCGATTTCCCAAGGCTCTCGCGGTCGTGGTCGCTCTGATCAATACCTTCGCGATCCTCGGCGGACTGATCACGCTGGCCGTGAAGCAGATCGCCATCGGCACGGTCGGCCTGAACGAGAGGCTCGCCGCCTCCTACGAGAGCCTCAAGGCCGTTCTCCTGGCGTCGCCGCTGCAGCTGACCGAACCGGAGCTCAACGCGTTCCTCGGCCAGGCCTGGGACGCCATTCAGGCGGACAGCCAGGTTTTCGTCTCTGGGGCGCTCTCCGTGGGGTCCTCGCTCGGCCACCTGGTGACAGGTTTCCTTCTGGCGCTGTTCAGCCTGCTGTTCATCCTGATCGATGGCAAGGGCATCTGGTCCTGGATCGTGCGCCTGTTCCCCCATGGCGCGCGCGCGGCCATCGATGGCGCGGGGGTGGCCGGCTGGACCACGCTGGGGAACTTCGCCAGGGTGCAGATCCTGGTGGCGTCCATCGACGCGATCGGCATCGGGGTCGGGGCCGCACTGCTGGGGGTTCCGCTCGCCATCCCGATCGGCGTGCTCGTTTTCCTCGGCTCGTTCATCCCCATCGTCGGCGCCGTGGCCACGGGCGCGGTGGCGGTCGTGATCGCCCTGATCTTCAACGACTGGGTGGTGGCTTTGCTGATGCTCGGCGTTGTGCTGCTGGTGCAGCAGATCGAGGGTCACGTGCTACAGCCCCTGATCATGGGTACGGCGGTCAAGGTGCATCCACTGGGTGTCGTTCTCGTGGTGGCGGCCGGCGCCCTGCTCGCGGGCATCGCCGGCGCCCTCTTCGCCGTGCCGATCGCTGCCGTACTCAACGTCATGATCAGCTACATCAACAGCGGGGCGTGGCGATCCGAGCAGACCGCCTCGGCACCCGTCTTCGCCTCCTCGTTGTGGCAGACCGTCCCGCAACGCCCCGGTTTCCGCCGACCGGCATACCGCCTCGAGAAAAGTGCCTCCCATGACTAATGTCTCGCTCGTCGGACCGACCCTGGCCGATTTCGAGTCCGCCCGGGACATCGTCGGTCGGGTCGCCGCCGTCACCCCGATGGAAACGTCCCGCTACCTCTCGGAGCTCCTCGGCGCGCCGGTCCTCCTCAAGTGCGAGAACCTGCAGCGCACCGGGTCCTACAAGATCCGCGGCGCGTACAACCGGATGTCCAAGCTCACCGACGAAGAGAAGACTCGCGGCGTCGTGGCCGCCTCGGCCGGCAACCACGCCCAGGGCGTTGCCTTCGCGGCGCGGGAGCTCGGCATCCAGGCCACGATCTTCATGCCCGTGGGCGTCGCCCTGCCCAAGCTGCAGGCAACCCGCGACTACGGCGCGCACGTCATCCTGCGCGGCAATACGGTGGCCGAGCCGCTGCTCGCGGCCGCGGAGTGGGCCGCCGAGACCGGCGCCATCCTGATCCCGCCGTTCGACCACGCGGATGTCGTCACCGGCCAGGGCACCGTGGGTCTGGAGATCCTCGACCAGGTTCCCGACCTCGCCACCGTGATCGTTCCGATCGGCGGCGGCGGCCTCATCTCCGGTGTCGCCAGCGTGCTCAAGCAGCGCGCGCGCCGGGACGGCCGCCAGATCCGGGTGATCGGGGTGCAGGCCGCCAACGCGGCCGCTTACCCTCCGTCCCTCGAGGCCGGCCGGGTGCTGGAGATCCAGATCATGCCGACCATCGCCGACGGCATCGCGGTGGCCAAACCGGGCCTGCTGAATTTTGAGATCGTGCGTGATGCCGTCGATGAGGTCGTCACCGTCACCGAGGATGACACGGCTCGTGCCCTCCTGGTGCTGCTCGAGCGCGCCAAGCTCGTGGTCGAGCCGGCCGGCGCGGTCGCCGTGGCGGCGATCCTCGCGGGCAAGGTCACCGCGACCGGCCCGACGGTCGCGATCCTCAGCGGGGGAAACATTGACCCGCTGCTGATGCAGCGCGTGATCAGCCATGGTCTCTCGGCATCCGGCCGCTATCTCACGTTGCGCATCATGCTGCCCGACCGTCCCGGGCAGCTGGCCCGCATCTCGGAGCTGCTCGCCGAGGCGCACGCCAACGTGATCGAGGTTCTCCACACGCGGCACGGTGTGGGGCTTCAGATCAGCGAGGTCGAACTCAACGTCAGCGTCGAGACTCGCGGGCCCGACCACCGCCAGCTCGTCGTGGATGTGTTGCGTGCGGCCGGATACGACCCGCAGATCGACTAGCGGGGGAGCTTCGACGAATCGTGCGTCGTTGGGTTTGACGCTCGTGACGGTGCCGTGCCTCTGACGAATTCGACGGAGATTCTGCCCGGATCGGCTCCAGAAGCCCCGAGAACTCGCATTTTCCGCAAAATCTCCGTCGAATTGGTTCGACGACGGGAGCCAGGCGGGGCGCGGCGCGAGCGGGGGACCGGTGCGGCTAGTTGCCGGTCCAGGTCTCCACGAGGAAGATCTCGACGGCGATTTCCTTGCCGGTGGGCGTCACGTACGACGTTGTCGCTCCGACGGCGAGGCCGATGATCGCGGTGCCGAGCGGGCTCTGCTCGCTGAAGACGTCGAGGTCGCTGTCCCCGGCGATCTCGCGGCTGCCGATCAGGAAGCGGGTCTCATCGCCGGCGATCGTGGCCGTGATCACGGTTCCCGGCTCGACGACCCCCCGGCTTTTCGGCGCATGGCCGACCTCGGCGTTGCGCAGCAGTAGAACGAGGGTGCGGATGCGGGCCTCCATCTTCCCCTGCTCATCCTTGGCCGCGTGGTAGCCCGAGTTCTCCTTGAGGTCGCCCTCCTCGCGAGCCGATTCGATCTTCTTCGCGATCTCGACGCGCCCGACGGTGCTGAGCGTGTCCAGCTCCGCGGCGAGGCGGTCGTGGGCCTCCTGCGTCAGCCAGGTGACCGTGGTTTCGGTAGTCATGGGTGGAATCTCCTCATGCTTGTTCGTGCTCGTTCGATGCCCGTGCGGGTGAACCCGCAGATATACAACGGACGCCCCGACGATCACGTCAGGGCGAAGTCCTCAGTCTAGGTCAGCCAGCAGCGGTAAATCAATCCGGTGTTGCTCTGCTCGGTGGTGCGCACATCCGTCGTCGTCGACCGCGAATACACGATGCTCGCGGGCAGGTTGACGACTTTCCAGCCAACCACCGTGAAACTCTCGTTGAGCGCCTGAACCGCGCAGCTGGCGGTGCGGCCGACCGGGATGGACGCCTCGAACGTGACGCTCACAGTGTTCTCGTCGATGATGCTGTGACGGATGTCCCGGGTCTCGATCAAAGGCTGCGACGCCCCCAGTCCCACCCAGACCACGAAGCCCAGGAGGATTGCCGCGAGGGAGCCGGCTGAGACGAACAGAACGCGGCGGTCTCTCGTGCCCCGGTTCGGGGCGCGCCCGTACCGGGTGTCGAGGTTGCTGCTCAGGGCCACTCAGACTCCATACTCACGGATCAACGATTAGTCTTGGTAGCAAGGTTATCTGGCATTTCTGAGGAGTTTCATGGCGCTGCGACTCTTGGCGGTGCACGCCCATCCCGACGACGAGTCGAGCAAGGGCGCTGCGACCTATGCCCACTACCGGGGTCTCGGCGTCGAAGTGATGATCCTGAGCTGCACGGGCGGCGAGCGGGGGAGCATCCTGAATGAGGCTCTGCTCGGCCATCCGCTGGCCGAGCGCGACCTGCCGGGACTGCGCCGTCTGGAAATGGCCGAGGCCCAGCGGGCCCTCGGCGTGCAGCACCGCTGGCTTGGCTACGAGGACTCCGGCATGAACGAAGACGGTTCGGTGCCCCGGAACTCGTTCGCGGACATCCCGGTGGCGATCTCCGCCGAACCGGTCGTCCGGCTGATCCGCGAATTTCGGCCGCAGGTCTTGGTGACCTACGACGAGAAGGGCGGCTACCCGCATCCCGACCACATCCGCTGCCACGACGTGTCGATGGAGGCCTACCGTGCCGCCGCCGACCCGACCCGGTACCCGGATGCCGGTGAGCCCTGGCAGGTCGAGAAGCTCTATTACGATCGGATTTTCAACCTTGAACGCGTCGACGCCATGTTCCTGGAACTGAGCGTCACGGAGCCGGACTCGCCCCTGCTGGAGCCGCTCGGAGCGGCCAGGGAATGGATGAAAGACTACCCGAAGCTGGCCACGACCCATGTGCCCGTCGGTGACTTCCTCGAGGTGCGGGACGCGGCGCTTCGAGCCCACGCGAGTCAGGTTGCTCCCACCAGCAGTTTCTTCTTCTGGCCGAACGACCTCATCCGCGAGGCGTGGCCCTATGAAGACTTCCAGCTCGTCGAATCGAAAGTGGACACCGTGATACCTGAATCCGACCTCTTCACCGGAATCCGGGACGACTCGTGAGCGGCCTGATCCTGGCTCCCCTCGTGAGCATCGTCTTGGCCGCCACCCCACCGCCGGAGTTCGACCCGAACACGGTGACGCCGGGCCCGGAAGGCTTTGTGGCGATTGCTCTGGTCGCCGTGGGAGCGGTGCTGCTGGCGATGGACATGGCCCGCCGAGTGCGCCGCAACACCTACCGCGCCGAGATTCAGGAACGTCTGCAGGCGGAGATGGCCGCACAGAAGGCCGCAGAGGCCGGAATCGCCGACAAGGACTAGCGAACTACGGGTGGATCGGGTTCGTCGCGATGATCATGATCGCCGCCCAGTGGCAGAGGAAGGCCACCACGGTCAGGGTATGGAAGATCTCGTGGAAGCCGAATACGCCCGGCAGCGGGTTCGGCCGCTTCATGCCGTAGATGACGGCGCCGACCGAGTAGCAGAGCCCGCCGACCATGATCAGTGTCATCATCGCTGCGTTGGCCTGGAAGAAGTCCACGATGAACATCAGCGCTCCCCAGCCGAGTGCCAGGTACAGCGGAACGTAGAGCCAGCGTGGGGCGTGGATCCAGAACACCCGGAACGCGATTCCGAGGATGGCGCCGCCCCAGACCAGCGACAGAAGCAGCGTGGACTTGGCGGGCGGCAGGGCCAGCACGGCGATGGGCGTGTAAGAGCCCGCGATCAGCAGGAAGATGTTGGCGTGGTCGATCCGTTTGAGGATAACCTTCGTGCGCGGACTCCAGTCGAACCGGTGGTACAGCGCCGAATTGCCGAACAGCAGCATCGAGCTGAGCACGAACACGAGCGAACTCCACCGGGCCGCGCTGCCCTCGGCCGACAGGAGCAGCACGATCCCGGCCACGATCGTGACCGGGAACGTGCCGGCGTGGATCCATCCTCGCCAGGTGGGCTTGACGTCCACCTGCGGGGGCAGGTCGTCCTCGAACAACGGCAGGTTGGGGATGTCATCCGCTGAGGCCATGCTGCAAGAATAGGACAGTGTGCATGCCGCGCGCGGTACGCGACGCTCCCGAGTGGGCTAGCGTAACTGTGTGCAGAAACGGGAAGTTCCTTGGGCGCGCGGCATTCTCTACGGGGTTTATCAGCGTCGGCTTCGTCGCGGGCTGACGCCGGATGTGCTTCCAAACCACGTCGCCATGATCATCGACGGCAACCGGCGCTGGGCCAAACAGCTCGGGTTCGACTCCGCCGCCCACGGGCATCGGGCCGGTGCCGCCAAGATGCGGGAGTTCCTCAAGTGGTGTGACGACCTCGGCATCTCCGTCGTCACGCTCTACCTGTTGTCGTCCGACAACCTCACCAACCGGCCCAGCGAAGAACTCGCGGAGCTGACGAAGATCATCGCCAAGCTCGCGGAGGAGTTATCCCGGTACCGCGACTGGCGGGTGCAGCAGGTCGGCTCGAAGACCGGACTGCCCGAGCCGCTGGTGGCCGCACTGAACGCCGCGGAAGCGCGCACGGCCCGCAAGAAGGGGCTGCACGTCAACCTTGCCGTCGGCTACGGCGGGCGCACCGAGATCACCGACGCCATGCGCAGCATCGTGGGAGCGCACCTTGCCAGCGGCGGCGTGCTCGAGGACCTTGCGGAGACGCTGACCCCGGATCTGATCGGCGCGCACCTGTACACGGGCGGCCAGCCCGATCCGGACCTGGTCATCCGCACGTCGGGGGAGCAGCGCATCAGCGATTTCATGCTCTGGCAGAGCGCACACAGCGAGTTTTACTTCGTGGAGGCGCTCGGGCCTGACCTCCGCCAGGTCGATTTTCT
The DNA here is from genome assembly GCF_004403145.1 of Cryobacterium sp. TMT1-62. Classification (NCBI taxonomy): domain Bacteria; kingdom Bacillati; phylum Actinomycetota; class Actinomycetes; order Micrococcales; family Microbacteriaceae; genus Cryobacterium; species Cryobacterium sp. TMT1-62. The sequence continues at coordinate 18,750 of NZ_SOGZ01000021.1, forward strand.
GCGCGCCCTGCGCGATTTTGCTCGGCGCCAGCGCCGCTTCGGAGGGTAGGGGCACCTCATGACGGCTCTCGAACGGTTCCTTGACGGGTTCATCGCGGAACCCGGTTACCTCGACTATGCCCGGATCGGCCCGCTGTCGGCGGGTGTGGTCGCCGAAACCCTCGGCCAGACCGAGGTGCTCTCGCGGGCCCGGTTCGGCAGCCTGGACCACTTCCAAGCCCAGGACGAGCGGCTGCGCACCGCCGTGGCCCGGGTGACCGGATTCCGCGCCGACCAGGTCGTTTCCGAGCCCAACACCACCACCGGCGTGATGCAGGCCATGTTCGGCCTGACGGGGGCGGTGCTGCTGTCGTCGGGCGACTTTCCCACGGTCCCGTTCGCGGCCGTGCGCGCCGCGGAGGCGCTGCAGGTGGTCACCCCGCTCTGGCTGGCGACCGACCACGGCCGCGTCACCCCTGGTCAGATCCGGGAGCAGCTCACCCCGGCCACTGCCGCAGTGGCGGTCTGCCTCGTCGATTCCCGCACCGGCCATCGCGTGGACCTCGAGGGCATCCGTCAGGTCATCGGCGACCGTTTGCTCATCGTCGACGCCATCCAGGGTTTCGGCGCAGTGGATGTCCCCTACGAGGTGGCAGACGTCGTCGCGTCGGGCGGGCAGAAATGGTCCAGGGCCGGCTGGGGCACCGGGTTCCTGGCTCTCAGCGACCGTGCGGTGGAACGCCTGGTCCCCGTGTTCTCCGGTTTCGCCGGCACCGACGTCCCCGAGCCGTGGGACGAAGTGTTGCCGCCGAGCCGCAGCGCAAACGCGTTCCGGGTGAGCAATGGCGACGCCATCGCCCAGGCCCGGTTCGCGGCCGCCCTCGAGGAGGTGGCCGAGGTCGGTATCCGTGCCATTGAAGATGCGATCGCCGTGAACGTGTCGCTTCTGATCGATCTGGCGGACGAGTTCGCTGTGCCCGTGGTTTCCTCCCGAGACGACCGGGAGCGGGCCGGCATCCTGGTGCTCGAGCCACCGGCGAGCCAGCTCACGCTGCTGAGCATCGCGCTGCACAACCACGGGGTGACGGCGACGACCCGCAACGGGACCGTGCGGCTGAGCACCCATGCTGCGCTCAGCCCGGACACGGTCGACATGCTGCGCGGGGCGTTCACCTCGTATGCGACCGCCGTGACCTACTGACGACGGCTCGGTGAACATTGTTTCGAATGGGCGTGTCGCTCTTCCCCTGGAGCGTGCGGGTAAGTAGCGTCATGCTTATCAGGTATGGCGCCTGATCGAGACGGCCACATAAGTACGGCTCGAGAACCCTGTGGCCGCTCGCCAACACAATCTGTGCCTCACGGGGCACGGGGTGGGAGTGGTTGTGACCGCTAATCAGATCGATAACAAGGGTTCTAACCAGAGCGCGTCGGCGACGGGGCAGACCGAATGCACGTACGTTCTTGACACCTCGGTTCTGCTCTCCGATCCCAAAGCGATCTTCCGTTTCGCGGAGCACGCCGTCGTGCTCCCCGTCGTGGTGATTGCGGAGCTCGAGGCCAAACGCAACGACCCGGAGATCGGCTACTTCGCTCGCCAGTCACTGCGGTTCCTTGACGAACTGCGGGTGAAGCACGAACGGTTGGACTTCCCGATCCCGGTCGGTGACGGCGGCAGCCTCCGCGTGGAGCTCAACCACTCGAACATGTCGGTGCTTCCGTCCGGACTGCAACTCGGTGACAACGACTCCCGCATCCTGGCCGTGGCCCTGAATCTCGCCCACGACGGCTTGAATGTGACCGTCGTCTCCAAGGACCTGCCCCTACGGGTCAAGGCGGCCTCGCTCGGCCTCACCGCAGAAGAGTACCGTCATGAACTTGCCGTGGATTCCGGCTGGACCGGCATCGACGAGATCACCTTGGGCTCGAACTTGATCGACGAGCTCTACGACAAGGAGGTCGTGCACACCCGTCTCGTGCAGGACATGCCCGTGAACACGGGCCTGGTCATCCACTCCGACCGCGGTTCGGCGCTCGGCCGGGTGACCGGCAACGGCGCGATGAAGCTCGTGCGCGGCGACCGGGACGTCTTCGGGCTGAAGGGACGCTCGGCGGAGCAGCGGCTCGCCATCGACCTGCTGCTCGACCCGGAGATCGGTATCCTGTCACTGGGAGGTCGGGCCGGCACGGGGAAGTCGGCGCTCGCCCTCTGCGCCGGGCTCGAGGCCGTGCTGGAACGCCAGCAGCACCGCAAGATCATGGTCTTCCGACCGCTCTACGCGGTCGGCGGCCAGGAGCTGGGGTACCTGCCCGGCGACGCCGCCGAGAAGATGAGCCCGTGGGCCCAGGCGGTCTTCGACACACTCGGGGCCATCGTCTCCGAGAACGTGCTGGAGGAGGTCATCGAGCGCGGCATCCTCGAAGTCCTGCCGCTGACGCACATCCGCGGCCGGTCCCTGCACGACGCTTTCGTGATCGTCGATGAGGCTCAGTCGCTCGAACGCAACGTGCTACTCACGGTGCTCAGCCGGATCGGGCAGAACTCGCGGGTGGTCCTCACCCACGATGTGGCGCAGCGGGACAACCTGCGGGTCGGCCGCTTCGACGGGGTGGCGTCGGTGATCGAGACGCTCAAGGGACATCCGCTCTTCGCCCACATGACGCTCACCCGCTCGGAGCGGAGCGCGATCGCCGCCCTCGTGACCGAGATGCTCGAGGGCAACGAGGTGCGCTAGCGCCCTGACGAATTCGACGGAGATTTTGCCCCAGAAGCCGCTTTCGGTACGAAAACAGGCAACTGGGAGCAAAATCTCCGTCGAATTGGTGAGCGCTGAACGGACAAGGAGCTGCGCAAGTGAGAAAGCGCGGGGCTACTTCGCCTGAGGCGGTCGGGTCATGCTCAGCACGTCGAGGGCGGTGTCGAGCAGTTCGAGGGTGACCTCGCCGCGCTCAACGAAACCGAGCGCGATGACGGAATCGCGCACGGTCACCCCTTCGGCCACCGAGTACTTTGCCACCTTGGCCGCGGCCTCGTAGCCGATGACCCGGTTTAGAGGAGTGACGATGGCGGGGGAGGACTCGGCCAGCGCGCGCGCGCGCTCGACATTCGCCGTGAGGCCGTCGACGGTCTTGTCGGCGAGCACGCGGGCCGCGTTCGAGAGCAGGCGGATCGACTCGAGCAGGGCGGTGCCCANGTGCCCATCACCGGGATCGCGACGTTGAGCTCGAACGAGCCCGACGCGCCCGACCAGGCGATGGTGGCGTCGTTGCCGATCACGCGGGAGCAGACCATCAGCACGGCCTCGGGGATCACCGGGTTCACCTTGCCCGGCATGATCGAGGAGCCCGGCTGCAGGTCGGGGATGTTCAGCTCGCCGAAGCCCGTGTTGGGGCCCGAGCCCATCCAGCGCAGGTCGTTGCAGATCTTGGTGAGGCTCACCGCGATGGTGCGAAGGGCGCCGGATGCGTCCACCAGGCCGTCCCGGTTGGCCTGCGCCTCGAAGTGGTCGCGTGCCTCGGTGACCGGCAGTTCGGTCTCCTCGACGAGCAGCTCGATCACGAGCTGCGGGAACCCGGCGGGCGTGTTGATGCCGGTTCCGACCGCAGTGCCGCCGAGGGGGACCTCCGCGACGCGGGGAAGCGCGGTGCGCACGCGCTCGATGCCGAGGCGCATCTGCCGCGCGTATCCGCCGAACTCCTGGCCGAGGGTGACCGGGGTGGCATCCATCAGGTGGGTGCGGCCGGCCTTGACCGCGCCGGCCCACAGCTCGGCCTTGGCCTCTAAGGCCACAGCCAGGTGGTCGAGTGCGGGGACGAGCTCGTCGATGAGCGCGCTCGTCACGGCGAGGTGCACGGATGTCGGGAACACGTCGTTGGAGGACTGAGACGCGTTCACGTGGTCGTTCGGGTGCACCGGGCGCCCGAGGCTGCGGGTCGCCAGGGTCGCGAGGACCTCGTTCATGTTCATGTTCGAGGAGGTGCCGCTGCCGGTTTGGTAGACGTCGATCGGGAACTCGGAGTCGTAGCGACCGGTGGAGACCTCGTCGGCGGCGGTGGCGATCGCGTTGGCGATGTCGACGTCTAGTACCCCTAGTTTCGCGTTCGCCAGGGCGGCGGACTTTTTGATGCGTGCCAGGGCGGCGATCTGGGCGGGCTCCAGTACCGAGCCGGAGATCGGGAAATTCTCGACGGCCCGCTGCGTCTGCGCCCCGTAGAGGGCGGCGACCGGAACCCGGACCTCGCCCATCGTGTCGTGTTCGATCCGGTACTCGGCTTCAGCGGTCTTGTCCACCACGGTGTGTATTACCTTTCGGTTGGGAATCTCTTCGGTACGGGAACGCGCGGCGACGGCCTGGGCGGCTCGCCGCAGGCGGGCTGCTCGGCTAAACCACGCCGACAACGATGTCGGGTACGGCACGGCCTTCGAGCAGCCGGTAGTTCGCCCCGACGATAGCCAATGTACCTTCTGCCACGGCCGCCCTGATCATCTCAGAGCGCTCGAGCAGTTCGGACACCGTGTCGCGAAGGTGTTCGCGGCCGACGGCGAGGGCGTCGACCAGCTCGGGATCGATCGACGTCGCATCCTTGGACTCCGCCACCCGGCGGACGGCCGGCACGATCTTCTCGATGATCCGGCTGATGTGCGCGGGCAGAGGTTGCGCGTCGGCGGCCTGGGAATCGATGGCGGCGCGCACGGCCCCGCAGCCGTCGTGGCCGAGCACCAGGATGAGCGGCACACGCAGCACGGCGACCGCGTATTCGAGTGAGCCGAGCACCGAATCGGAGATGACCTGACCGGCATTGCGCACGACGAAGAGGTCGCCGAGGCCCTTGTCGAAGATGATCTCGGCGGCCAGCCGCGAGTCGCTGCAGCCGAACAGGGCCGCGTCGGGGGTCTGTACGAAGGCGAGTTCGGCTCGGCGGTCCACATCCTGCCGCGGATGCCGCGGCTCGCCGCTCACGAAGCGGTCGTTTCCGCGCTGCAGGTCGGTCCAGACGTCTGCCGGTGTTGCTGCCTCGCCCATTACTGTCCCTCGGTGCTGTTGGAACTGATCTGTTCGGCCAGCACTGCGGCCAGGACGGCGAGTTCCTCGTCATCGGCGGTGCCGACGAGGAGGTAGGTACTGTCGCCGGCCGTGGTCACCAGAGCGGATTCGAAATTGCCGCGGTCATCTTCCGGTGCGGTGTTGCGGTAGACGTCCCAGGTGACTCCGGCGATCATGACGGTGCCGGCGACCGGAGCATCCTGCAGCTCGTCGGCGAGCCAGCTCGGGTTGGCGCCGAGCGCTTGGGTGAGGCCGATGAACTCGGTCTTGGCCGTGATCAGACCGATGTACCAGGACGGGATCTTGTCGCTTCCGCCCAGGCGCCACTGCGCGGCGTTGGCCGTCCACCCACTCGGCAACTCCGGAACCAGCAGGGGATCGGTGAGGCCGGGTTGCACCTGCGCGGCGACGGCGGCGAAATCGACGTCGCGGTTCTGCGGGGCGTCGCTGCGCGGCACCAGCAGCACGAGCACCAGGACTGTGCCCAGTGTGGCCAGCAGGGACAGGACCAGATTGTTCACGGTCTTGTGGGAGCGGTACTTGCGGGAGTTCTCGGCCAGCCGGGTGCGGGTTTCATCCGGCGTCTCCGGGCGACCCAGCTCTGCGACGATTCGGGGCGCGCGCTTGGCGGGGCTCATCCGGCTGTCGCGGCGGAGTCGACTTGGCCTGCCCTGGCGGCATCCAGCCTGGCTTTCGCGCCGATCAGCCACTCTTCGCAGCGGCGGGCGAGAGCCTCACCTCGTTCCCACAGCGCGAGCGATTCCTCCAGCGACGAGGCTCCCTGCTCGAGGGCGTTCACCACGCGCACGAGTTCATCCCGGGCCTGTTCGTAGCTCAGTGCGTTGATTTCGTCTGGTGCCGAGGTCATGGTGTCCATTCTAATTTCTCATTCGACGGTGTCGGGTCGGAGGTTGCCACGTCCGCGGTGGCCGCCAGAGCGCCCTCGGCGAGCGTGATCAGGAGTTTCGTTTGCGACGGTGCCTGCCCGGGCGAGCGCACCACCTGGCCGCCCTGCAACTGCACGATCGAGTAGCCGCGGTCGAGGGTGCCCTGGGGGGAAAGGGCGCGCAACTGGGAACGCAGGTCGACGATCACCGCTCCGGCCCGCTCGACCGCCCGGTCGATTAGCTCGGCGCCGCGGGCGACGTAGCGGGTGAGGTCCTCGGATCGGGAATCGATGATCCACTCGGGGGTGCTCAACACCGGGCGTGAGCGAAGCTGACCGATCCGGTCGACCTCGTGCGCGAGGATACCGGTCAGCCGGTTGCTGAGGCGGGCCCGGGCCTGCTGTACCCGGTTGAGTTCGTCGGAGACGTCCGGCACGACGCGTTTGGCGGCATCCGTCGGCGTCGACGCGCGAAGGTCGGCCACGTCGTCGAGCAGCGGCCGGTCGGCCTCGTGGCCGATCGCGCTGACCAGCGGGGTCGTGCAGGCCGCCGCAGCCCGGATCAGCGTCTCGTCGCTGAAGCCGAGCAGGTTCTGGAAGTCGCCGCCGCCGCGGGCGACGATGATCACGTCGACCTCCGGGTCGGCGTCCAGCCGCTGGATGGCCGCGGTCACCTCGGACACCATGCGATCACCCTGCACGGCGGCGTAGGCCAGGTCGAAAGTGACGGCCGGCCAGCGCAGCTGGGCGTTGCGGATGACGTCTTTCTCAGCGTCGGAGTCTTTGCCGGTGACCAGGCCGATGCAATGGGGGAGGAAGGGCAGCGGCTTCTTGCGGGACGCGTCGAACAGACCCTCGCCGGCCAGCCGATTGCGCAGTCGTTCGAGCCGTTCCAGCATGTCGCCGAGGCCCACGTGGCGCATCTCGAGCATCTGCATGGTGAGAGTGCCACCCTTGACCCAGTAGTTGGGTTTGACGAGGGCGATGACCCGGTCGCCCTGCTTGAAGTCGTTGGTCAGCTTCGCGCGCACCGACGACCAGATCGTGAAGCCGACCGTGGCGTCTTCGGTGAGGTCCTTGAGCTTGCCGTAAACGTTGCCGCCGCTGGCGCCCCACTGGGTGATCTCGCCCTCGACCCAGGCCGTGCCGAGGCGCTCGATGTAGCCGCGGATCTTGTTGGCCAGCAGCCCGACCGGCCAGGGGGCCTCGAGGGTGGGTGGTGCGTCCGTCATCAATCGTTCCTCCCACGGACTGCACAGTCGGCCCCCATAAGATGAGGAGGTGACTATCAGTACGGATTCGCCTGTGATCGACCTTGGCATGCCACGGATTCCCCGCGCACGCAACAGGCTCAAGGATACCCCGGTGCTCGGACGCAAACGGGTGCTGCTGGCCGCCCCGCGAGGCTACTGCGCCGGCGTGGACCGTGCCGTCATCGCCGTCGAGAAGGCCCTCGAACTGTATGGCTCCCCCGTGTATGTGCGCAAGCAGATCGTGCACAACATCCACGTGGTCTCCGAGCTGGAGAAGAAGGGGGCGATCTTCGTCGAGGAAGTAGACGAGGTGCCCACCGGCTCCCACATCGTTTTCAGCGCCCACGGCGTGTCACCGGCCGTCGTCACTGCGGCGGCGGACCGCGGCCTGCTGGCAATCGACGCCACCTGCCCACTGGTCACGAAGGTGCACCGTGAGGCCGTGCGCTTCGCCCGGGACGACTTCCAGATCCTGCTGATCGGCCACGAAGGCCACGAAGAGGTCGAGGGAACCGCGGGGGAGGCACCCGAGCACACCACGCTCGTCGGGAGCCCTGACGACGCCGACACCATCGAGGTGCGCGACCCCGACAAGGTGGTCTGGCTGTCCCAGACCACGCTGAGCGTGGACGAGACCATGGAAACCGTGCGTCGCCTGCGTGCCCGTTTTCCAAATCTGCAGGATCCCCCCAGCGACGACATCTGCTACGCCACCCAGAATCGCCAGGTGGCGATCAAGAAGGTGGCCCGTGATTCGGACCTCGTCATTGTGGTCGGCTCGGCGAACTCGTCCAACTCGGTGCGACTGGTCGAGGTGGCGCTGGAGTACGGTGCTCGGGCTGCCTACCGCGTGGACTTCGCCAGCGAGATCCAGCAGGAGTGGCTCGACGGGGTTGTCACCGTGGGCGTGACCAGCGGGGCATCCGTGCCCGACGAACTCGTGCACGAGGTGCTCGCCGATCTGGCCGAGGCCGGCTACGGCGACATCGAAGAGATCAAGACGGCCGAGGAGGACCTGCTGTTCTCGCTGCCGAAGGAACTGCGCAATGACCTGGCCGGCAACGCGGATGCCCGCGGTCTCGGCGGACGGGTCAGCAGCTAGGAACCGGCCAGCCGCGTTCACCACGAAGGCCCCCGTCGATCAGATCCAGGATCTGACCGACGGGGGCCTTCGTGCACGCCGGACCCGGCAGAATGGCGTCGTCTACAGCTGGCCGTAGACGTCCATCAGGTTCGGGTCGTTGAGCAGCGTCGGGTCGGTGGCCAAAACCGCGGTGGTGAAGGCGATGAACACGAACGCGGACAGGACCACACCGATCAGCGGCACGTAGAACGCGCGCTTGCCTCGGACCAGCAACAGGATCACGCCTGCCGCCGTGGCCAGCCAGACCAGGGACACACCGATGATCCCGGCCGTGACCAGCCCGGCCGCGGAGGGATCCGGCTCATACGCGGCGAGATCCAGCTGGGTATGGAGCAACTGAATGGACTCGGTGATCATCGTGAGCATGCTGACCGCGAAGAACGTGGACAGGAGCCCGAGGACGAGCAGGCTCATAGTCACCGGCCGGTCCCAGGCCGGCGCGGTTCCGGCCGGGCGCACAGCCCGCTCGGGGGCCGCGGACGGCCCCGGAGCCGGCGGTGTGGCGAGCGTGGGCTCATCCGGGCTGGGAGTCCAGCTCCAACCCTCGGGCGCAAGCTCACCGTACTGGGGACGGGGCCGGGAATCCTCCGGAGGGGTTCCCGAAGGAGTCGACGAAGAATTCTCGGCCATCGTCATCCGGTGCTAGCTGTTCGAGTGGCCGGCGGAGCCGAGCTGGCGGGTGGCGTCGGCGACGCGAGCGGCCATGCCCGTCTCGGCAACCTTGCCCCAGGCGCGCGGGTCGTAGACCTTCTTGTTGCCGACTTCGCCGTCAACCTTGAGCACGCTGTCATAGTTGCTCAGCATGTAGCCGGCGACCGCGCGGGTGAACGCGTACTGGGTGTCGGTGTCGATGTTCATTTTGACGACACCGTTCGCGACGGCCTCGGCGATCTCGGCGTCGGTCGAGCCTGACCCACCGTGGAAGACCAAGTCGAGCGGCTTCGGGCCGGTACCCAGCTTGGCGGCGACGCCGTCCTGGATCTCCTTGAGGAGCTCCGGGCGCAGCTTGACGTTGCCGGGCTTGTACACGCCGTGCACGTTGCCGAAGGTGAGGGCAGCCATGTAGCGGCCGTTCTCGCCCATGCCGAGGGAATCGATCATCGAGAGCGCGTCGTCGAGTGTCGTGTACAGGTTCTCGTTGATGTCGCCCTCGACGCCGTCTTCTTCGCCGCCGACGGCGCCGATCTCGACCTCGAGGATGGTGTTGATCGCCTGGGTGCGCTTCAGGATGTCCTTGGCGATGTCCAGGTTCTCTGCCAGCGGGATTGCGGAGCCGTCCCACATGTGCGACTGGAAGATCGGGTTGCGGCCGGCCTTCACCTCGTCTTCGGAAGCGGAGATGAGCGGGAGGACGAAGTCCTCGAGCGCGCCCTTGGGGCAGTGGTCCGTGTGGAGCGCAACGGTAATGGGGTAATTGTCGGCGACGGACTGCACGAAGCGCGCCATCGCGAGCGCACCGGATGCGCGGTTCTTGACCGTGTGGCCGGCGAAGTAATCTGCGCCACCAGTGGTGACCTGGATGATGCCGTCAGAGCCGGCTTCGGTCAGGCCCTGAAGAACGGCATTAATGCTTTGAGAAGACGAAACGTTGAACGCCGGGTAGGCGAACCCCTTCGTCTTGGCCTTGTTGAGCATCTCGGCGTACTGGTCTGGGGTTGCGATGGGCATTGTTGAGTCTCCTCGATTGAACCGTTTCGGTCTTCTCATCCTACCGAGGTGGGTCTCCGGCCGTGCCAGCGAGCGAACGCCCCCGCGACGAAGAGCGGGCGCTAGGCTGAACGAGGCAGCACCGACACCGGTGCCGGCCCAAAGATGGGTCTTGCCACTGCCGCACTCTTCGTCCGGGAAGGACCATCTGTGAACAGCCCCGAAGTCGCCCCCAATTTCATGCACCCCGACCGCAACCTTGCGATGGAATTGGTGCGGGCCACCGAGGCCGCAGCGATTCGTGCGGTCCCGTTCATCGGCCGCGGCGACAAGAATGCCGCAGACAAGGCAGCCGTCGACGCCATGCGCGTCTTCCTCGGCACCGTGAACTTCGACGGACTCATCGTCATCGGCGAGGGTGAGAAAGACGAAGCCCCGATGCTCTTCAACGGTGAGCGCGTCGGCAACGGAACCGGACCCGCCTGCGACATCGCGGTCGACCCGATCGACGGCACCAGCCTCACCGCCGCCGGACGCCAGAATGCCCTCTCCGTGATCGCGGTCTCCTCCCGCGGCACCATGCTCGACGCGTCATCCGTGTTCTACATGGACAAGATCGTCACGGGCGCCGCCGGGCGCGGAGTCGTCAGCCTCGACGCCCCGATCGGCGACAACATCCGTGAGCTGTCGAAGGCGACGGGCAAGCCAGTCGGCGAAATGGTCCTCGCCGTGCTCGACCGTCCCCGCCACGCCGAACTTATCGACGCCATTCGCAGCGCCGGAGCGGGCACGCGGCTGATGAGCGACGGCGACGTCGCCGGCGGCATCAACGCGGCCCGCTGGGAAACGCGCATCGACATGTGCGTCGGCACGGGTGGCAGCCCGGAAGGCATCACCACGGCCTGCGCGCTCAAGGCCATCGGCGGCTACATGCAGGGACGCCTGGCACCGAAGGACGACGCCGAGCGTGCGGGTGCCGTCGCGGCCGGCCTCGACGTCGACAAGCTGCTCGAGCTGGACGACATGGTCAGCGGCGACAACACCTTCTTCGTCGCCACGGGCGTGACGGATGGCGGACTCGTCGACGGCGTGCGCCGCCAGGGCCCGATCATCCGCACCGAGAGCATCGTGCTGCGCTCGAAGTCCGGCACCACGCGTCGGGTGATCGCCGAGCACCTCGCCTCGAAGTGGCTCTAGGCGCTCGGCTTTAGCTGCCTGCAAGGCCGAAAATCGCCGTCCCGACGGCGATTTTCGGCGTTATCGGCGATTCTCGGAGTCAGTCAGTGCGGCGGCATCGAGTGCGGCGGCATCGAGTGCGGCGCTTTCGAGTGCCGCGGCCTCCAGCTCCGACACGAACTCCCAGGCGGCCAGTTCGCGCGGTGTGTCCTCGATGCCCGCCAGCGGCGCCAGCACCTTGGACTCGTCGAGGGCATTGAGCTTGCGTGCGGTGGGCAGTACCTGGCGTTCCATCGAGCCGACGAAGCCGTTGTAGTCCTTCACCGTGCGCTCGATCGACCGGCCCAGTTTCTCGATGTGCGTGGCCGTGGTGGCCAGACGGCCGTATAGCTCCCGACTGAGGTCGAACAAGACTTTTGCGTCATGCGTGAGCACGTCCTGCTGCCAGGTGAAGGCCACCGTCTTGAGCACCGACCACAGGGTCACCGGGGAGGCGAGGGCCACCCGTTTCGAGAACGCGAATTCCATGATCGAGGGGTCGGCCTCCAGCGCCGAGGAGACCAGGGACTCGCTCGGGATGAAGGCGATCACGATCTCCGGGGAGGCCTCCAAGCCCTGCCAGTAGGCCTTGCTGCCGAGGGCGGTGATGTGGTCGCGCACGGCCTTGACGTGAGCTTTCATGTAGACGGCCCGCTGGGCTCCCAGGGCACCGGTGGCGGTGACCGGGATCTGGCTGGCTTCGAGGAACGCCGTGAACGGCACCTTCGCGTCGACGGCGATGTTCTTGCCGCCGGGCAGGTGCACGACCATGTCGGGGCGGCCGGCGCCGGCGTCAGAGGTGATGCTCGACTGCACATCGAAGTCGACCCGCTCGATCAGGCCGGCGGCCTCGACCACGCTGCGCAGCTGGGTTTCGCCCCAGACCCCGCGCGTGTTGTTGGCGCGCAGGGCCGACGCGAGCGACTCGGCGGTGCTCCGTAGGCGCTCCTCCGACTCGGTCGCCGACCGCAGCTGCTGGCTGAGCTCGCCGTGTTGCAGGCTGCGCTGGGCCTCGAGCTCGGCGACCTTTTGCTGCATGTCCTGCAGGCTCTCCTTGACCGGAGCGAGGGCCTGGAGCACCTTGCTTTCCTGATTCTGTTGCTCGGTGCGCGCGTCCTGGTCGTTGCGCTGGCGGTCGCTCAGTTCGCGGTATTGCCGCCCCGCGTCGACGACCTGTCCGCGCAGGGCGTCGGCGGTGGCCTGGACTGAGGCCAGCTCTTCGCGCAGGATGGACTGGATGCCGGCCTCTCGGGCATACACCTCGGCCAAGGCCACCTGGTGCCGGGCCTCGATGACGAGGGGATCGGTGCCGGACGAGCCTTCGTTGCGGCGCTCGGCGGAACGCGCCGTGAGGACCACCGTGAGTAGGGTGCCGAGCAGGGCGCCGACGACAAGGCCGAGAAGAAGACTGAACCAGGAATCCATGGTTCTACTCTGCCAGTGGCCACCGACATTGCCCGAGCCGGTGCCCCAAGGATGCCTAGTTCAGCGCCATCGGGCCGTGCGTGGCGGACTTCTCCTTCGTGGCGAACGGCCCGATGGCGCCGATCTTCACGCCGGTGATCTGCGCCAGCTCCTCGAGAGTGTCGGCCCCGTGCCGGTCGGCGGCGTGGATCATGATGGCCGCGCAGGCCTCCGCGTCGGCCAGGGCGTCGTGGTGGGCGAAACCCTCGAAGCCCGCGGCCATCGCGGCCACCGGGAGCCGGTACGAGTCGAGGTGGTAGGTGCGGCGGGCCACCTGGAGGCTGCAGACGTAGTTGAAGTCGGGCACGACCAGCCCGGCGACCGTGGAGGACGTCTTGATGACCCCCAGGTCGAACCCGGCGTTGTGCGCCACGAGGTGGTCGTCGCCGGCGAAGGCGACCAGGTCGGGAAGCTGCTGCGCCCAGGTGGCCGCACAGGCGACATCCGTCGGCCGGATGCCGTGGATCTTGATGTTCCAGGCCAGGAAGACGTCGTGCCCGACGGCCGGCTTGATGAACCAGGCGATGCGGTCGACGACCTTGCCGTCACGGACCTTCACCAGCCCCACCGAGCAGGCCGAAGCGCTGGAGGAGTTGGCGGTCTCGAAGTCGATGGCGGTGAAGTTGACTGGCACCGCTTCATCCTGTCACGGGCCGCCGACAGCGCGTCGCCGCTGTGCCGACCGGCCTCGGGTCGCAGACGGTACGATTGACTCTCGTGGCTCTTACTATTGCAATCGTCGGACTGCCCAATGTTGGCAAGTCCACCCTCTTCAACGCGTTGACCAAGAACAACGTGCTCGCGGCGAACTACCCGTTCGCCACCATCGAGCCCAACGTCGGCATCGTCAACCTGCCCGACCACCGCCTGGCCAAGCTGGCCGCGGTCTTCGGTAGCGAGCGTCTGCTGCCTGCCCCGGTGTCGTTCGTCGACATCGCCGGCATCGTGCGCGGCGCCAGCGAGGGGGAGGGGCTCGGCAACAAGTTCCTTGCCAACATTCGGGAGGCCGACGCCATCGCGCAGGTCATCCGCGGCTTCGCCGACCCCGACGTGGTGCATGTCGACGGCGCCGTCGACCCGGCCGGCGACATGGAGACGATCAACACCGAACTCATCCTCGCCGACCTGCAGACCCTCGAGAAGGCGGTCTCCCGCTTCGAGAAAGAGGTCAAAGGGCGCAAGCTTCCCCCCATCGTGCTGGAGACCGCGCTCAAGGCGCAGGCCATCCTCGACGCCGGAGCGCCGCTGTCATCGGCCACGCTCGACATCGAGCCCATCCGCGAGCTGGGCCTGCTGACGGCCAAGCCGTTCATCTACGTGTTCAACGTCGACGAGGCGGTGCTGCAGGATGCCGGGAAGCTCGCTGTTCTGGCCGCGCTGGTGGCCCCGGCCAACGCCGTGTTCCTCGACGCGAAGCTCGAATCCGAGCTCAGTGAACTCGACGCCGAGGACGCCGCCGAGATGCTGGCCTCCACCGGCCAGGCCGAGAGCGGACTCGACCAGCTCGCCCGCATCGGCTTCGACACCCTCGGCCTGCAGACCTACCTCACGGCCGGCCCCAAGGAAACACGCGCCTGGACCATCCGAAAGGGCTGGACCGCTCCGCAGGCCGCCGGCGTCATTCACACCGACTTTCAGAAGGGCTTCATCAAGGCGGAGATCTTCTCCTTCGACGACCTGATGGAGGCCGGTTCCGTGGCGGAGGCCCGCTCCAGGGGCAAGGCCCGCATCGAGGGCAAGGAATACATCATGCAGGACGGCGACGTGGTGGAGTTCAGGTTCAATGTATAGGCTCTAGCTCCTCGCGTTAGTCATCGAAGCAGCAGCAATCGAAGGAGACCATCGTGCCTGTCATCGTCATCATCGGAGCCGGACCGGGACTCGGAGCAGCAGTTGCGCGAAGGTTCGGGCGCGAGGGCTTCTCAATTGCCCTGATCGCCAGAAACCAGTCGAAACTAGACGCTATGGCAGCCGAGCTCACCGCTGCCGGCTTCACCGCGAGTGCTTACCCTGCTGATGTCCGCACGCCGGCGTCGCTCGAAGCTGCCCTTAAGCGTGCCGCGGCAGAGCTCGGGCCCATCACCGCGCTGCAGTACAGTCCGCTCCCATCGCGCGACTACCTGAAGCCGGTGCTTGAGATGACTCCCGAGCTGGCGCTAGAGGCCCTGCAGTTCTCGACCCTCGGACTCATCCACGCGGTGCGTACGGTGCTCCCAGCAATGCGGCAGGCAGGAAGCGGCAGCATCATCATGATCAACGGCGGAACCTCGGTGAAGGCCCGCGCTGACTTCGCAGGTACATCGGTCGCCTTCCCGGCTGAGAGCGCCTACGGCGAGATGCTCCACGACGCGCTCGCGGGTGAGGGAGTCCGTGTCAGCCAACTCGTGATCCCAGGAGGCATTCCTCAGCTTCAGCTTGCCAACGGCATCGACGGCGTCGCCGATCGGATTTGGGACCTCCACGCCGTTGCCGGACCATTTCGAACAATGCTCATCCCGCTTGAGGAAGGCAGAGAGTAGGGGGCACTACGCTGCTGGCAGCGACGATGCGGAGACAGCCAGGAGGGCGCGAAACGTGGCTCTAAAGGTTGCTCCGCGATGCCACTCCGTGGATTTCGCTTCAACGTGTAGCCCGCTCCGGGTTGGGCATGACAACGGTCGAGAGTCTGTATCCGTCCGACCTGGTGCGGGAAGTGGGACACAACGTCATGTCTGCGGCGTGCGTCGAGGACGAGGCAGGTGAGCTGATCAGCTCGTCCCGACGTTTGAGGGCGCGGCTATGTTAGCGAGAACAAGTCGGTGGGGGCGAGGATTTTTTCGATGATGCCGGTGTCTCGGCCGGTGAAACCGATCACGCCGTAGGTCATTGGCAGTCCGTAATCCGGAATCGCGCCTGAGAATGACGACGGCATGTCGAGGGTGACAGAGTCGATCCCGAAGGTTTCGTCAAAATGCACTTGATCGGCAGGCTTGCCGTCAGCTGTTGACTCGAAGTCCTGCCCGGTCTGGTTGCCGTTGACATCCTCAATGGCGACACCGTTGGTGGCCATGGTTCCGGATGCCCTGACCTGAAAGGCGGGGTTGTACGGGCCCGGCCGCGGATTGAAGTCTGCGTCAGGACGGTTCACCCCAATCGTGAAGCCGTCCCATTCCGTGAGTTCGGCCCTTGGGTAATGGGAGGACTCCTCCACCGATTCTGACGTCGGCTCGCCGAGAAGGCCCCTGAGTACGGCCACAGCTGCATCCCCATCGCTCTGATAGTTCAGCGATGCGAGGACCGTGCCGTCGGCTGTGACGATATCGGTGGCTTCGGCGCCGATGATTATGGTTGCCGGCAGCGCGGCAGGTGTCGCCGATGGAGTGGGTTCCGGTTCGGGTGCTACCGTGGCGGTCGCGACCGGTGTCGGTGACGATGCGGCGACATCGCCTTCGACCTGGTCGGTGCTGCATGCGGCAAGGGTGAGCAAAGCGGCGGCCACAATGGCGGTCAGAGCCAGCGGTCGGCGCATTACAAAGTCCTCCAGGTGTTGAAGTTGGGGCCTGGTCAGAGCCTACTTCTTCCCCGCGCGGCTTCGGTCGATTCAGGGCTCCGGGGCATAGCCTCCGTTCATTCACGCTCCCCCAGAAGTGGTCACTCGCAGTGGCCGGAACGTCTCGTACAGAGTCTCTGGCTCCCGGAGCCTCACCGCGAGATACTGTGTCCTCTCACCAAGAGTGAAAACCTCACACGCCCCAGTTAGGTGAGGGAGAGCGGAATTCGGTGATAGGGCCGAGTGGGTCGGCGGCGATGAGCCAGACTGAAAACGTCAGTTCTGACAGGGAGTCCAAGGGTGGGAGCGGCACGAGACCAACGAAGATGTCGCGTCTGCTGCCTTGTGGGCGCGCGGTGTCGGGGTGTCGTGCCGCGATCTCGGCGGCATCATCTCCGACAGCGATTCCGTCGACGGTGCTGATCTGAACACCGTTCACGGCGGACGAGGAAACCTTCACCCAGGTGTTCGGTTCATGTGGTGACGTCCCGCCTGGCACACCATCCACGAGGACGAAATCGCCGTCCCATGGAGTAGGCGACTCAGAGCCCGTAGGCAGGATATCGCCCCAGATGTAATTGGTTCCCGGAGGCACCTCGCTGCCGCCCTCGAAGTGCTCTGAGGTAGGTGCGCTTCCGAAAGCCGTGGACAGACCGGCAACCAACTCGCCGGCAGGTTGAAAATAATCGAACGTGGACAGGGTCGTGCCGGACGCGTCTCGAAGTTCGATCGACGTTGCAGTGATGAGGAGGTCCGTCACAGGGGCCGGAGCTGACGGACGCGCCGCTTCAGTGCGGCCCGGCGTTGGCGTTGCTGTCGCCGTCGGCGTTGCTGTTGCCGTCGGGCTTTCGCCGCCGAGGACGGGACCCGGTGGGCCGGAACATCCGGTCAGAAACAGAGCTGCAATCAGAAACAGAGCTGCCAGCGCTCTGCCGAACTTATCCGGCACCCCGTGAACGGTCATACTTCCCCCGATGTCGCCTTGGATCTGACTGCAGTCGGGACATCGTTGCACAAATTACGTGTCGGCGGCCTTCGTGGGCGGGGCCATGTCTATCGGTGACGGAACGTGGTGAAGTTCCGCTTCAACGTCTAGCCGAGTTCCGGCCGCAACTGTTTCCGTTTCGGACAATTGTGGCCGGTGCACGGGGCGCAGTTGTCCGTTCCGGCACCAGTTACGATGGCGAAGCTCGTTGCACTCGAGCGAGTCGTGATGGTCTTCCTTGGCTTGGCCGGCTGAGTTATCTGGTAGTCGCAATGCGTTTTCGTGCGGTGATGCGGTGGAGCTCCGCTTCAACGTCCAGCGCGTTGCGTGTGGCGTGTCGATCGACCGTGCCCGCGGTCGCGGTCGCCGAGATCGACAGGTCCGGTCGAGTCCCCCTGGTGTTGTGGGGCGATCTCGACCGCAGCCGGCGAACTCCGCTGCCAGCGCTCTCAGCGGGGCATCCGGCGCGTGAGAATTCGCGGTAGGCCTCGCTCGACGGAGCCGGCACGGTGGGGTGTGGCTAAATCAGGAGATCTGTCGCCCGGGGATGCCCCCAGACTGGTCTTTCAATGTGGATACCGCCGCGGGCCGGACAATTCTCCTGAATTAGCCACCGCGCGGGGCTCCCCGCTTCAGCAAATCGTGTTGCAGGGAACGGGGAGATCCCTCGGCCGACACCTCGGCGTCTCCGCGGACGAGCAACAGAATCGGGATCGGGGCCACGCTCGATGAATTCAAAACCGCGTACCCGACGCTCACGGACCAGAGCGACTGCTTCCGCCCCCTCAACCGCCCGCGACGCACAGGATGACGTTGCCTCTCTTATGGCCGGCCTCGACGAAACGGTGCGCCAGAGCGATGTCGGTCAGGTCGTACGTCCAATCGATGACCGCCAGGAACAGACCCGACTCGGCAAGGTCGACCAGGTGCGCGAGGGCATCCGCGGTGCTGTCGATGTTGCCCGCGACGACCCGCCTCCCGCTCCTCCTGGTGTGCCAGGCGGCCAGAAGCAGCCCCCCGGAGATCGGAAACGACGAGCAACAGGGCCCCGCCCGGAGTGAGGCACGCCGCAGCGCGTTCAAAGGGGGCGTTCCCGACGCAATCCATGATGACGTCGTAGGTTTGCTCCTCGAGCAGGAAATCCTCCGTTGTATAGTCGATCACCCGGTCGGCGCCGAGCGCGGTGACCAGCTCGCGGTTGGCGCCGCTGCACACACCGGTGACTCGCGCGCCCATCTGCTTGGCGAGCTGCACCGCCGCCGTGCACACGGCACCGGATGCGCCGTTCACGAGCACGGTGCTGCCCAATTTGATCGCGGTGCGACTGAAAAAAGCATGGGCGGTGGTCCCGCCGGAGACGAGAGTCACGGCATCCGTGAAGGTCATGTTCCGTGGCTTCGCCGTGATCGCGCCATCCTGCGGGATGCAGACGTATTCCGCGTGCCCGCCGAATCGGCTGCCGAGCATCGCGATCGCCTCCCACCCGGCAACCTGCCCGGCAGAGGCGCCGAACTCGCTTGCAGTCGTCGAACTCGGCGCACAGACCCGCTGCACCCGACCGGGTGACTGCGCTCACACGGCAGTTGGCAACGGGAACGTGGCGAGCACCGTGCGGCCGCTCGCCGCCGATCGGGGCGCCATGTCCACGAGGGCGATCTGGGTGAGAGCGAGCCGCTGGCCCTCGTGCACCCGGGCGCCGTTCTTGATCGTGATGTGGGCCCGGAAGCCGGGACCCGTGAACGCGGGCTCGTCGGGGATGGAGGCAAGCGGCCGCACAGCCTCGATGAGGGCGCGGTGCAACCGGGTCAGGCGTGGATCGTCCCCGACGAGCGTCACCGGCACGTCCTCGCGTCGGCCGAAGAGCGCGTCGGCACCCGCGACCGCCGTGAGGGCGGTGCGGTCGGATGCCGTGGCGGCGACGACGCCGGAAATGACATCCGCGATGACGGATGCCGCGACATCCGTGTGAAAAGGGGGCAGCACGGTGATGTGCAATGGCCATTCCGACACCGGGAAGCTGTCGCCGGTGCTGAGCGCCGTGAGCGGGAGGACGACGACGAGGCGGGACATCCGCCGAGTCTAGGGGAGTCCCGCCGGCGCGCCGCCGGTGGCACAATGGGCGCATGATTCTGCACCTCACCGGCGACGACGCCGCCGACGCCCTGCTCAGTGATGACCCCTTCGCGCTCCTCCTCGGGATGCTGCTGGATCAGCAGATCGCGATGGAGACCGCGTTCGCCGGTCCGGCCAAGATCCGCGACCGGATCGGCACGCTCAATCCGGCGACCATCGCCGGCTTCGACGCCGACGCACTCGTCGAGGTGTTCCGGGCCACGCCGGCCGTGCACCGCTATCCGGGCTCGATGGCCGCTCGCACGCAGACCCTCGCGGGTGTGATCGCCTCAGACTGGAGGGGTGATGCGTCCGCCCTGTGGACCGCCGACTCCCCGGACGGCGCCGAGATCCTGCGGCGCCTGAAAGCGCTCCCGGGATTCGGCGAGCAGAAGGCGAAGATCTTCCTTGCCCTGCTCGGCAAGCGTCAGGGGCTCGTCGCGGAGGGCTGGCGCGAGGCCTCCGAGCCCTATGGCGAGAACGGCTCGTTCCGGTCCGTCGCCGACATTGTTGACCCCGAATCGCTGACCCGGGTGCGGGAAACCAAGCGCGCGGCAAAGGCCGCGGTCAAGAAGGGGTAGTCATGGTGCGTCTGCTGATTCGCACGGCCATCTTCATCGGCTTGGGCGCGGTCGGCCTGGTGTCGACCAGGTCACCGAGCGTGTAGCGGCTGCGCGCCATCCGCAACCACCTGCTCAAGCACCACGCTGTCAGGCGAGGGGTGTTCACCGACGTGGCGCGTACCGGATCGGCCGACCCCCTGTCGGAGAACCCGCTCCTCCGTGCTCCGAGGGGCCGTCATCTGTCTGCCCGCTATTGACCTTTTGACTAGGGGCATACTCTATGCAAAGATTCAGGAAACTCGTACTAAATTTTTAGACAGCAGTCAGCTAGGCAGTTAAATGACTGATCAATCAATAAACACAGCAAAGCTCTACAGCACGGCTCTTTCCTGTTCTTTCTCGCTTATTCGGAGGACAACGTGATTCCCGATTCCCTCACCCAGATTCAATACGACACCGTCTACAACGTGTTCTCGCTCGTCATCGCGTCACAGCTGTTCACGTCGATCTTCATCATCATCTCGCTCAAGCGGGTCCTGCCCCGGTACCGTCAGGCGATGACCGTCGCGGCCATCGTCTGTGCGATTGCCGCCTACCACTACTTCCGCATTTTCGACTCCTTCAAGGCGGCCTTCGTCACCGAGGCCATCGGCGGGGCGGGCAACTATGTGCAGGTCGCCGGGGAGTCCTTCAATGAGGGCTACCGCTACGTCGACTGGCTGCTCACGGTTCCCCTGCTGCTGCTCGAACTGATCGCGGTTCTCGCCCTGGCCCGCAAGGTGCAGACCAGTCTCCTGTACCGGCTCATTCCGGCTTCGGCCCTGATGATCATCCTCGGGTACCCTGGCGAGCTCAGCGGGGACAACGGGGTGCGCGGAATCTTCGGTCTGCTCTCCACCATCCCGTTCGCATACATCCTCTATGTTCTGTTCATCGAACTGACCAAGTCCCTCGACCGCCAGCCGCGGAGTGTGCGCCGCACGATCAGCCAGCTGCGTCTGCTTCTGCTGCTGACCTGGGGTGTCTACCCGATCGCCTACCTACTGCCCATGCTTGGTATCGACGGCTCGGATGCCTGGGTCGGCAAACAGATCGGATACTCGGTCGCCGACATCCTCGCCAAGGCCCTCTACGGTCTGATCATCTACCGGATCGCGCGGATGAAATCGTTCGCGGATGACCCGGCGTTCGCACACCTCGAACTATCGGTCGATGAGGCTGAGGAGATCGCCGCCCCGGTGCACGTGCGGAACAAGTAGGCCTACCCGGCCACCTGCTCACCGCCAGCGGGCCTGGGCCGATCGCGATCATTTTGATCGTGACCGGCCCAGGCCCGTTTCGCTTTCTGCTGCCCCTCAGGCAGGGTCTAAAATCAGGTGTGCTCATCGCTCTGAATGACGGAACCGCGGATGCCGTGGTGCGGCGCCATCTGCACCACCTGGTCGACGACGAGGTGCGGGCGAGCCCGAGCATCCGGGGTGGCCAGACCAGCGCCGACCGTGCCCTCGCGGCATTCTCGGTCGCGGGCTATGCGGCCAGGCGCAGCCAGGTGCTGCCGGAAATCGATCGCGGGGCATCCCGGCTATCACCGTACATTCGGCACTCCCTGGTGCCGCTTAGCCGGGCTTGGGAGCACGTCGCAGACGGACCTGCCCGAGATACCCGCAAATTCCGGGACGAGTTGCTCTGGCAGGAATACGCCCGACATCTCTATGCGCGTGTGGGTGTGGCCCTGCACCGAAACCTGCGCTTTGCGGCACCCTGGTCCGGAGAATTCGAACCCCAGGCCTGGCCGCACCGGATGCACTGCATCGACTCGGTCGTGTCGGAACTGGAAACCGACGGCTGGCTGGTCAACCAGACCCGGATGTGGCTGGCCTCCCAGTACACGGTCCGGTCTGGCGCGGGGTGGCATGCCGGCCAGGAAGAATTCTACCGGCACCTGCTCGACGGCTCCCGCGCGGCCAACCTCCTGGGCTGGCAGTGGACCGTGGGTGCCGGCACCGGCTCCGCCTACGGCTTCGCCCGCTGGCAGGTTGAGAAACGAGCGCCGCAGCTCTGCCGGGACTGTCCGCTCGCCCGGGCCTGCCCGATCGAGCAGTTTCCGGTGGGGGCAGCGCCAGTGCCGGTGACGAATGTGCCGGCGAACCTCACGCACGATCCGCACCTGTCCGACACGCAGGGGCCTACCGACGTCGTGCGCCGCCGCGCACCCCGGTCGGTGCTGCTGACGGTGGATTCCCTGGGCGACGCCGATCCGGCCCTTGCGGCGCATCCCGCACTCCCGGCCGCCTTCGTCTTCGACGAGCCGGCCCTGGCCAGGCTGCGGCTCTCAAGCAAAAGACTGATCTTCACCGTGGAAACCCTTCAGGATCTGGCCCGGCGTCGCGAGGTGGTCGTGTACCTGGGTGACCCGCGAGTGATCGTTCCGGATCTCGACGCAGCAGTCACGTTTGCACCGGTACCCAGCTTTGCGCGCTACGCGGAGGGCGCGGCCGCGCTGCATCCGTGGCCGTGGCTGGTGCCGCCGCATAGCGGATCGGTGGCCAGTTTCTCGGCCTGGCGCCGTGCCTCGGCCGGCGTCTAGAGTCCGAAGTCGAGCGTGCGGGCTAGCGGCCCTGGCGGCGCTTGCCGGGACGCGGCTGGCCCTTCACCTCGGGCGCGCGGCCCTTGCCCTTCGCCGCCTTGGCCTTTCCGCCCGCCGGAAGCGGCGGCTTCCAGGACTCACCCGAGGCGGCCAGCTCGGTGCGGGCATCCGTGAGAAATAGGTTGCCCGCCGCGGTCAGCCGGGTGGTCTCCGTGGTTCGGTCGATGAGCACGACGCCGATGTTCGCCTCGAGTTTTGCGATCGAGGAGCGCAATTTCGGGGTGGAGATATTGAGGTTCATCGCGGCGCGCGGGAAGTGCAACTCCTCGGCGACGGCGATGAAATGCCGGAGGAGTGTGATGTCCACGGAACGCCTTTCTGTGTGGGCCGCACGAATCGCGGGCGAAGTGACAAGGGTACGCGTTCCCGCTGGAGGTGTCGCCGGGAGGCAACGGAAGCGGCCGCACCGCGCTGCCGGGCCCGCACGCGCTAGGCTCGGAGCGCACACCCTCAAGTGAATATAGGGCCATCAAGGTCGATGCGGGAGAGTTCGGCGCCCTCAGGCAGTCGAACACCGAAGGAGCAATCCTCCCCGACAATCTCTCAGGTACTCGTACCGCATCGAACTGGCCACTCTGAAAAGTAGTCGCGGCTCGACAGCGGCTCGCCCACGGTGAAAATCGCGCCCGACCAACGGCTGCGGTGAAGCTCTCAGGCCTGACGACAGAGGGGGAGTTCCCAGGGGTACGATCGATCGATCGCGCCCCGGAGATTCTTGCTCGGCCCCCGGCCGGCGACAACCTGGAGAACTCATGACCTCGGACACTGAAGCCCACACCGATTCAACCCCCACGGTGGAGCGGTTCTCCCCGCTGCACCTGGCGCACGTGGATGCCGGCGCCAGTTTCACGGACTTCGCCGGGTGGCAGATGCCGGTGCGCTACTCGAGCGATCTCGCCGAGCACCACGCCGTGCGCACCAGCGCGGGCATTTTCGACCTCTCGCACATGGCCGAGATCCTGGTGGCCGGGCCGGACGCCGGAGCGTTCCTCGACTATGCCCTCGCCGGCCGACTCTCCACGATCGACCTGCTGCAGGCCAAGTACAGCCTCATCCTCAACCGTGCCGGCGGCATCATCGACGACATCGTCGTCTACCGCACGGCCGAGAACGAGTACCTCGTCATCGCCAACGCGGGCAACCGTTTCCCGGCGGTCAAGGCGCTCACGGCCCGGGCCACCCGCTTCGACGTCACCGTCACCGATCAGAGCGACGACGTCGCCCTGATCGCCGTGCAGGGGCCTAATTCGCGCGCCATCCTCGAGGCCACGGCGGACCTCACGGTCGACGGCGACCTGTCAGCGCTGAAGTACTACCGCGCCCTGGGTGGTACCTTCCAGGCCGGCCGCGTTCTCATTGCCCGCACCGGCTACACCGGTGAAGACGGCTTCGAACTCTATGTCGACGTGCCGGATGCCGCGGCGCTCTGGGACGCGCTCCGCGCGGCGGGCGCCTCTTTCCACCTCGTGCCGGCGGGGCTCGCCAGCCGCGACACCCTCCGTCTCGAGGCCGGCATGCCGCTCTACGGCCACGAACTGAGCACCTCGACCTACCCGGCGCAGGCCGGACTCGGCCGCGTTGTGAACCTCGCCAAGGAGGTCGATTTCATCGGCCGCGAGGCCAGCGAAGAGGGTCCCAGCGCGGAGGCGCGCGTACTCGTGGGACTGGAATCTGCCGGCAAGCGTGCCGGGCGCGCCGACTACCTGGTATATCGCAGTGCCGACGCGACCGTGGCCGACGGCGTGATCACGAGCGGGGCGCTGTCGCCGACGCTCGGACATCCGATCGCCATGGCCTACGTGGCTCCCGGCCTGGCGCGACTTGGCACCCAGGTCTTCGTCGATGTGCGCGGCACCCGCATCCCCGCAACTGTGACCGCCCTTCCGTTCTACAAGCGTCAGAAATAGTCCACCCCTCGAGAGGAACACCCCCATGGCCGAACAGTCTGAACTCCAGTACACCGCCGAGCACGAGTGGGTTCTCGTCGACGGCGACACCGCCACCGTCGGCATCACCGCCTACGCCGCCGACAAGCTAGGCGACGTCGTCTTCGTCGAGTTGCCAGCCGTCGGCAGCGATGTCGCCGGCGGCACCGTCGTCGGCGAGATCGAGTCCACCAAGTCGGTCGGCGAGCTCTTCGCCCCTGTCACGGGCACCGTCGCCGAGACCAACGACGCCGTCGTCGAGAGCCCCGAGCTCGTCAACAGCGACCCGTTCGGCGCCGGCTGGCTGCTCAAGGTCACGTTCGCGGAGTTGCCTCCGCTCCTCAGTTACGCCGACTACTCCGCCCTCATCGGCGAGTAACGAAAACGAAAAGCCAGGTTCCGCGCACATGTCACAGCCCTTCACTCAGCGCCACATCGGCACGGATGCCGACGCGCAGTCCCGCATGCTGTCGATCCTCGGTTACGAATCGGTCGACGCCCTCGTCAACGCGGCCGTGCCCGAATCGATCCAGGTGGACCAGTTCCGCACCATCGGTGATAGCACCCTGCCGCCCGCCGCCACCGAGCGGGAGGCCATCGCGGAGTTGCGGGACCTCGCCGGCCGCAACACCGTGAAGCGGTCCATGATTGGTCTCGGCTACTACGACACCGTCACCCCGGCCGTGATCAAGCGCAATGTGTTCGAGAATCCCAGCTGGTACACGGCCTACACTCCGTACCAGCCCGAAATCTCCCAGGGCCGTCTTGAGGCGCTGATCAACTTCCAGACCATGATCGCCGACTTGACCGGACTCTCCACGGCCAACGCGTCCATGCTCGACGAGTCGACCGCCGTGGTGGAGGGCATGCTCCTCACCCGTCGGGCGTCGAAGTCGAAGTCGACCCGTTTCCTCGTCGACGCCGACGCGCTGCCGCAGACGAAGGCCTTGCTGGGCAATCGCGCGGCCGCCGTCGGGATCGACCTCGTGGAGGTCGACCTGGCTGGGTCCGCTGAGGACCTCGGCGGGTACTTCGGTCTCTTCGTGCAGTACCCCGGCGCATCCGGCCGGGTCTGGAACCCGGCCGGCGTTATCGCCGCCGCCCAGGCGCAGGGCGCGCTCGTCGTCGTCGCCGCCGACCTGCTCGCCCTGACCCTGATCACCTCGCCCGGCGAGCTCGGCGCCGACGTGGCCGTGGGCACCAGCCAGCGCTTCGGCGTGCCGATGGGCTTCGGCGGTCCGCACGCGGGTTACATGGCCGTGCGCAGTGGCCTCGAGCGTCAGCTTCCCGGCCGCCTGGTCGGCGTCAGCGTTGACGCGGCCGGCCACCCGGCCTACCGCCTGTCGCTGCAAGTGCGTGAGCAGCACATCCGTCGGGACAAGGCCACCTCGAACATCTGCACCGCCCAGGTGCTGCTGGCCGTGATGGCCGGCATGTACGCGGTCTACCACGGGCCCGACGGCCTGCGGAAGATCGCCGCCCAGGTGCACGAGCGCGCCGGGCAACTCGTCGTCGCTCTCCTCGCCGCCGGTGTCGACGTTGTCACCGCGACGTTCTTCGACACGGTCCGTGCCTCCGTTCCGGGCCGCGCCGCCGAGATCGCCCGGGCCGCCTCCGCCAGCGGGGTCAACCTCTACCTGGTCGACGCGGACACCGTCGGCATCGCCGTCGACGAGACGACGACTCTCGCGGATCTCGCCCTGGTCGTCGGCGCGTTCGGCGGGCGGGATGCCTTCGGCCTGGTGGACTTCAGCATGGTCGAGGCCGGCCTTCCGCCCGAACTTCATCGCACCAGCGAGTTCCTCACCCACCCGGTGTTCAACACGCACCGCTCGGAGACGAGCATGATGCGCTATCTCAAGCGCCTCGCCGACTTCGACTACGCGCTCGACCGCGGCATGATCCCGCTCGGCTCCTGCACCATGAAGCTGAACGCGGCCACCGAGATGGAGGCCGTCAGCTGGCCCGAGTTCGGCGGGCTGCACCCGTTCGCGCCGCGTGCCGACATCGAGGGCTACCTGGAACTGATCCGGCAGCTCGAATCCTGGCTGACGGATGTCACCGGCTACGACTCCGTGTCCCTCCAGCCCAACGCCGGCAGCCAGGGTGAACTCGCCGGGCTCCTCGCGATCCGCGGCTACCACCTCTCCACCGGGGATACCCAGCGCACGGTTTGCCTGATCCCGTCCAGCGCGCACGGCACCAACGCGGCATCCGCCGTGCTGGCCGGCATGAAGGTCGTCGTCGTCGCCTGCGACGAGCTCGGCAACGTCGACCTGGAGGACCTGCGCGCCAAGATCGCGAAGCACGCCGAGAACCTCGCCGCGTTGATGATCACCTACCCGTCGACGCACGGCGTCTACGAGCACGAGGTCGGCGCCATCTGCACGGCCGTGCACGACGCCGGCGGCCAGGTCTACGTCGACGGCGCCAACCTGAACGCCCTGCTCGGTTTCGCCCGTTACGGCGACTTCGGCGGCGACGTGTCGCACTTGAACCTGCACAAGACGTTCTGCATCCCGCACGGCGGCGGCGGGCCGGGCGTCGGTCCGGTCGGGGCCAAGGCGCACCTCGCTCCGTTCCTGCCGGGGCATCCCCTCGCTCAGAGCGACGAGCACTACCTCCTCGCCTCCGGCGATGCGGCGGCGGTCGACGGCGGTGTCGATGAAAGTGGCGGCACGGTCGGCGGCACAGTGGGCGGCACGGTCGTGCACTCCGGCGGGCCGGTCTCGGCGGCGCCGTACGGCAGCCCGAGCATTTTACCGATCTCCTGGGCCTATGTGCGCATGATGGGGGCCGAGGGTCTGCACGCGGCCACCGGCGCCGCGGTTCTCGCGGCCAACTATGTGGCCAAGCGCCTCGAGGCTCACTACCCGGTGCTGTATTCCGGTGACAACGGCTTGGTCGCACATGAGTGCATCCTCGATCTACGCCCGCTCACCGAGGCCACCGGGGTCAGCGTCGATGATGTGGCCAAGCGACTCGTCGACTACGGCTTCCACGCGCCGACCATGAGCTTTCCGGTGTCCGGTACGCTCATGATCGAGCCCACCGAGAGTGAAGACCTGGGCGAGATCGACCGGTTTGTCGAGGCCATGATCGCGATTAAGGCCGAAGCGGATGCCGTAGCCGCCGGCCGCTGGCCTGCCGAGGACAACCCGCTGCACAATGCCCCGCACACCGCACAGTCGGTGATCGAGGGGGAGTGGACGCACGCCTACGACCGTGAGACCGCGGTCTACCCGGTGCGCAGTCTCATCCGTGGCAAGTACTGGCCGCCGGTGCGCCGCATCGACAACGCCTTCGGTGACCGCAACCTCGTCTGCGCCTGCCCGCCCCCCGAGGCCTTCGAGTAGACCGCCACTCCCTAACGAATTCGACGGAGATTTTGCCTGTCCGGCCAGGTTTTGGCCCGATTCGCGCCATTCTCGGCAAAATCTCCGTCGAATTCGCAGGCCGGCCGGCCGGCAGGTCAGGCAGGTCAGGTCGGCCGGCAGGTCAGGCAGCGGGGGCGAGGAGCCCCGGCCACCAGGTGAGGGCGAGCGGGTACCCGACGAAGGAGACGATGTCGAGGATCCAGTGCGCAATCACGAGCGGCATCGTGCGTCCCCAACGCAGATAGCACCAGCCGAACAGCACCCCCATGGCCGCATTGCCGAAGAACGGCCCGATGCCCTGGTAGAGATGGTAGCTGCCGCGCAAAAGCGCCGAGGACACGATGATGGTCCAGGTGGACCAACCCAGCTCGCGCAGCCGGGTAAACAGGTAGCCGACCACAATCAGCTCCTCGACCAGTGCCGAGCGCAACGCCGAGAGCACCAGGATCGGGATCGTCCACCAGAACGTGTCGAGCGGCGACGGCACGATCGCCACGGTGAAGCCGAGGGACCGCCCGGCGAGGTAGAGCCCCAGTCCGGGGATACCGATCACGAGCACCAGCCCGAAACCGCGCATTAGGTCGCGCCCCGGCTGCGTGAAGTCG
Organism: Cryobacterium sp. TMT1-62; assembly: GCF_004403145.1. NCBI lineage: Bacteria > Bacillati > Actinomycetota > Actinomycetes > Micrococcales > Microbacteriaceae > Cryobacterium > Cryobacterium sp. TMT1-62. The sequence continues at coordinate 47,126 of NZ_SOGZ01000021.1, forward strand.
AAGCCCAGCCGCCGGAACGGACTCTGCCCCGGCAGCCACAGCAGGTAGAGCACCAGGGCCACGGCGAACAGGGCGAAGAAGATGCTCAGGAACTGATAGCTGAAGTCGAGCCATTCCCGCGGTGACTGCGACCCGTTCAGGGTCGCCGACTGCTCCGAGAGCGGCCGGGCGTCGGTCAGCCGGGCGATGATCGAAATGATCGAGTAGAGCGCGGATGCCCCGAGCGACATTCCGAGGACGATCCCTACCTCCCAGCGGAGCCCGGTTCGATTGCCGCGCAGAGTCACGCGCCCGGCTTCATCCGGCAGGCCGGTGTTCCCCCGGGCAGCCGGTGGCGGTACCGCGCCACGAGCCGGTAGCCCACTTCGGCCGCCCACGACCACGGCGGCACGGTGCCGAGCCAGCCCAAGACGCGCATGAGCACATTCGGCTGGTGCCGAAGCAGGGCGGCCACGGCCGCGGCGCCGCCGAACCGGTGGTCGTCGACGATCAGCCAAACCCGGGACTGGGCATCCTTCGTCGTCAGCGCATAGGACGTCAGGTCGGTCCACTGGTAGGGAGCGGAAGCCGGCATGCCGGGAATCAGACGCTTCATGGTGTTCACGGAGGTCGTGCAGAACGCGCAGTCGCCGTCGAAGATCAACAGCGGAGGGCGTGCGTGGGCGGTCACGATCATCCTCCCATCTTCCCACTGCCCGGAACGTGCAGGTTGCTGAATTCGGTGGACGGATTGCGCGCAAGAACCTGCTGTGGCGCAACTATCCTGCGCAGTTTGTTTCGCATCTGTAACGTTTCCCCAATAGATTATGCGAAGTCCGCGCCCACTCTTTAAGGTCGGTATATCCGAGATGTCTGCTCGCCTGAGGGTCACGCGGCATTTCCCTGTGCACTGGAGGAAAATTGAAAATCAGGAGACTGGGCATACCTGCCATCGCCTTGGCTGCCGCGGGAGCCCTTGTGCTCTCCGGTTGCGCCAGCGGAGACGCCCCGGCAGAGAGTGACACCGCGGCGATCATCACCACGAACGGATCCGAGCCGCAGAACCCGCTGGTCCCGACGAACACCACCGAGACCGGAGGCGGCAAGATCACCACCTCGATCTTCGCCGGGCTCGTCTCGTACAACGCCAAAGGCGAGATCGAGAACGAGGTCGCCAAGTCGATCGAGTCCGACGACGCCCAGAACTGGACCGTCACGCTCAACGACGGCTGGGAGTTCACCGACGGCGAGGCCGTCACGGCTGACTCCTTCGTGGACGCCTGGAACTTCGGAGCGAAGTTCAGCAACGCTCAGAGCGCCTCTTACTTCTTTGACAACATCGCCGGTTTCAGCTACGACGCTGACGCCGAACTGACCGGTCTGAAGGTCGTCGACGAATCCACCTTCACGGTCGAGCTGGCCTCTCCCGAGGCCGACTGGCCGCTGCGCCTGGGCTACACGGCGTTCATGCCGCTGCCCTCCGCCGCGTATGAGGACATGGAAGCCTTCGGCGAGAACCCGATCGGCAACGGCCCGTACATGCTGGCCAAAGAGGGCGCCTGGGAGCACGAGGTCGGAATCGACCTCGTCACCAACCCCGAGTACGACGGCGTGCGCAAGCCCGCCAATGGTGGCCTGAACATCGTCTTCTACGCCTCGATGGACGCCGCGTACGCGGATGTCCAGGGTGGCAACCTCGACGTGCTCGACGCCGTCCCGGACGCCGCGTTCGAGTCCTACGAGTCGGACTTCCCGGACCGCTTCGTGAACCAGCCGGCCGCCATCTTCCAGGGCTTCAACATGCCGTACTACCTCGAGCACTGGAGTGGTGAGGAGGGCAAGCTGCGACGCGCCGCCATCTCGATGTCGATCGACCGCAAGGAAATCACGGACGTCATCTTCCAGGGCACCCGCACCCCTGCGACCGACTTCACTTCGCCGGTCATCGACGGTTACTCCGATTCCCTCAAGGGTGCCGAAGTCCTCGAATACAACCCGAAAGAAGCCAAGGCCAAGTGGGCCGAAGCCGACGCGATCGCACCCTACACCGGCACGTTCGACCTCGCCTACAACTCCGACGGCGGCCATGCCGCCTGGGTCGACGCGGTGACCAACAGCATCAAGAACACGTTGGGCATCGAAGCCATCGGCAAGCCGTACCCGACGTTCGCTGCGGCGCTCGACGACCGTTCCGCCGACAAGCTGACCGGTGGAACCCGCGCCGGCTGGCAGGGTGACTACCCGTCGCTGTACAACTTCCTCGCTCCGCTGTACCAGACCGGTGCCGGCTCGAACTACGAGGACTACACCAGCGAAGAGTTCGACGCGCTGCTCAAGGAAGGCGCAGCCGCGTCCTCCGTCGAGGACGCCACCGCGAAGTACCAGGAAGCACAGGAAGTCCTCCTCGCCGACCTTCCCACGATCCCGCTCTGGTACTCCAACGTCAGTGGCGTCTGGTCCGAGTCGGTCGAGAACGTCGTCTTCGGCTGGGACTCCGTGCCGATGTACACCGACATCACCAAGAGCGAGTAGCTCTCGTTCAACCAGCTCGTCAGCAGTAAACAGATAACACGTGTGGGGTTCGGGGCATACAGCCCCGGACCCCACACGTGACTAGACTCGACCAGTGATTGTGAATTTCATGTACATACGTTCCGGCTTGGGGACCTGATGATCTGGTATACCGGCAAACGCCTGCTCCAGATGATCCCGGTGTTTTTCGGTGCGACACTCCTGATCTACTTCATGGTGTTCTCTCTTCCCGGAGACCCCATCGCGGCCCTGTACGGCGATCGGCCGCCGGCTCCTGGAGTGATCGAGCAGATCCGCGCCCAGTACAACCTGGACAAGCCATTCATCGTGCAGTACTTCATCTACATCGGCAACTTCTTCCAGGGTGACCTTGGCACCACCTACTCCGGCCGCCCGGTCAGCGACGTGATGGCGAAGGCCTTCCCGATCACCGCCCGTCTGGCCCTGCTCGCGCTGGCCATAGAAGCCATCTTCGGCATCCTCGTCGGTCTCGTTGCTGGGCTCCGCAAGGGCAAGCTCTTCGACACCAGCGCCCTCGTGGTCAGCCTCCTCCTGATCAGCGTCCCCACGTTCGTGATCGGTTTCGTGCTGCAATACGTCTTCGCGGTGAAGCTCGGCTGGGCGCGCACCACGGTGAGCAGCGAAGCTCCCCTGAGTGAACTGCTGCTGCCGGCCCTTGTTCTGGCCTCCGTGTCCTTCGCCTACATTGTGCGGCTCACCCGGGCCAGTGTCTCCGACAACCTCAGCGCGGATTTCGTGCGAACCGCCACAGCAAAGGGGCTCTCCCGCCGCCGGGTGGTGGGCGTGCACGTGTTGCGCAACTCCCTGGTCCCGGTCGTCACCTTCCTCGGCGTCGACCTCGGCTCACTGATGGTCGGTGCCATCGTCACCGAGGGCATCTTCAACATCAACGGCGTCGGCGGCACCGTCTATAAGGCGATCAAGCTCGGCGAAGGACCCACCGTGGTGTCGTTCATCGCGGTGATGGTCGTGATCTTCGTGCTGGCCAACCTGCTCGTCGACCTCCTCTACGCAGCTCTGGACCCGAGGATTCGTTATGCCAAATAAGAACCCGAACGCGCAGACCCACTACGTGGCCGCGCTCGAAGAAACCCCGGTCGAAGTCGTCGACCGCCTCGATGAATCGCAGAAGGCCCGCAGCACCTGGGCGGATGCCTGGGACGCCATGCGCGTGCGGCCCACCTTCTGGATCTCTTCGGCCCTGATCCTCCTGATCGTTATCGTCGCCCTGTTCCCGAGCCTGTTCGCCCAGGTGTCGCCCACCGAGTGCGACCTCGGCGACAGCCACGCTGGTCCGGGAGACGGACATCCGCTCGGCTACACCCGTCAGGGCTGCGACATCTACGCGCGAATCATCTTCGGCACGCAGGCCTCGGTCACCGTCGGCCTGCTCGCCACGATCCTGGTGACCTTCACGGGAATCATCGTCGGCGCGCTCGCCGGTTACTACGGCGGCGTGCTCGACTCAATCGTCTCCCGCATCGGCGACATCTTCTTCGCCGTCCCCACCGTGCTGGGCGCGATCGTGCTCATGTCGGTCCTGCCGGAGCGAACCCCCGTCACCATCGCACTCGTGCTGTCGCTTTTCGCCTGGCCGCAGATCGCGAGAATCATGCGCGGCGCGGTACTCTCCGCCCGCAACTCGGACTACGTCACGGCGTCCGTCGCCCTGGGCGTCAGCAAATTCCGGATTCTGCTGCGCCACGTCGTGCCGAACTCGATCGCCCCCGTGATCGTGATCGCCACCGTCTCGCTGGGCACGTTCATCGTGGCCGAGGCCACCCTGTCGTTCCTCGGCATCGGCCTCCCGCCGGGCATCATGTCCTGGGGTAACGACATCGACGCGGCGAAGAGTTCGCTCCGCACCAACCCGCAGGTGCTGCTCTACCCTGCGGCGGCACTGTCCGTGACCGTTCTCGCGTTCCTCATGCTGGGCGACGTCGTGCGCGACGCCCTCGACCCCGAAGCGAGGGCCCGCCGATGAGCCAGACCGTCATCGAATCCATCGGCGAGAGCGCCGTCGTTTCCACCGAGCCTCTGCTCCAGATCCGCGACCTCGAGGTCGGTTTTCAGACCCAGCACGGCCTCGTCCCCGCCGTGCGGGGGGTCAGCCTCACCCTGTATGCCGGTCAGACGCTGGCGATCGTGGGGGAGTCCGGCTCGGGCAAGACCACGACCGCACAGGCCATCATCAAGCTCCTCGCCGGTACCGGCAAGATTACGGCCGGACAGATCCTGTTCGAGGGCCGCGACCTCGCCGGGCTGTCGGACAAACAGATGCAGGATGTGCGCGGTCGCCTGATCGGCTACGTGCCGCAGGACCCGATGAGCAACCTGAACCCCGTCTGGAACATCGGCTTCCAGGTTGAGGAGGCCATCAGGGCAAACAACGTGGCTCAGGGCAAGGCGGCGCGTCAGCGCACCATCCAGGTGCTGCAGGAGGCGGGCCTCAGCGACGCGGAGGACCGCCTCAAGCAGTTCCCGCACCAGTTCTCCGGCGGCATGCGCCAGCGTGTTCTGATCGGCATCGGCCTGTCCGCCCGGCCGAAGCTCCTGATCGCCGACGAGCCCACCTCGGCGCTCGACGTCACGGTGCAGCGTCAGATCCTGGACCACCTCGGCACCCTCACCCGCGACTACGGCACCTCGGTGCTGTTCATCACCCACGACCTCGGCCTCGCGGCCGAGCGGGCCGAGCAGCTCGTCGTGATGTACAAGGGCAAGGTCGTCGAATCCGGGCCGTCGCTGGAGATCCTCGCCAACCCGCAGCATCCCTATACCCAGCGCCTTGTGGCCGCGGCTCCGAGCCTCGCGTCGCGCCGCATCCAGTCGGCCAAGAGCCAGGATGCGGACGACGTGGAGATCTTCTCCGGTGGATCGCTCGACACGACCCTCGTGGCCCGTGCGGCCGAGCGGGAGCAGGCGGCGGCGACGCAGGACCTGATCAAGGTGCAGAACATCTCCAAGATGTACCGCATCCGCACCAAGGGTCTGAGGTACAACGAGCTGCTGGCCGTCAACGACGTCTCCTTCGCCATCAAGAAGGGCACCACCACGGCGCTCGTCGGCGAATCCGGGTCGGGCAAGTCGACGGTGGCCAAGCTCATCCTGCAGTTGGAGAGCATCACCAGCGGGCAGATCGAATTCGACGGCCAGGATGTCGCCGGGCTCAAGGGTGCGGCGCTGCTCAAGTTCCGGCGTCGCGTTCAGCCGGTCTTCCAGGACCCGTACGGTTCCCTGGACCCGCAGTACAACGTGGGCAACACGATCGCGGAGCCCCTGCTGGCCCACAAGATCGGCAACGCCGCGGAGCGGCAGGCCCGCGTGCGCGAGTTGCTTGACCAGGTCTCCCTTCCCTGGGCCACCCGGTACCGGTACCCGAGCGAACTGTCCGGTGGGCAGCGCCAGCGCATCGCCGTGGCGCGCGCCCTGGCGCTCAAGCCGGACGTGCTCGTGCTCGACGAGGCGGTCTCCGCCCTCGACGTGCTCGTGCAGGGACAGATCCTCAACCTGCTCACCGAGCTGCAGACTGAACTGGGCCTGACCTACCTGTTCATCACGCATGACCTCGCGGTCGTGCGGCTCGTCGCCGACAACGTCTGCGTCATGCAGAAGGGCAAGATCGTCGAGACCGCGTCCACGGACGAGGTCTTCGACAGTCCTCGCGAGGCCTACACCCAGGAGCTGCTCGCGGCCATCCCCGGTGGCAACTTCCAGTTTGGCCGCTGACCGGGTTCCGGGTGCTTCGGCACCAGGTCGTCGTGGTGACCCGATCGGGCGAACGCCTCGTGTGCTGGGGTGCACCGTCCGCTGTCCGGTCGTCGGTGGCGACTTCGCCGGAGACCTCTCGGGCGGCCGGGCAGGTGCGGGAGGCCAGCGGGCGGATCACCGGGTCGTCCGCGCACCGGGCCATCCGCGGCTTCTGGGACCGGCACGAGGCTCCGCAGCGCGCCGGGGAGCGAGTGGTGCGCCGCTGGCATCGACGGTCGTTCCTGGTCGGCGCCGTGCTCGTCCTCGGGCCGGCCGTTCAGCTGGCGTGGTCGTCGCTGGCCTGAATTTTCTGGTTGCGCCTGAGCTTTGCTCCAGGACAGATCGTGTTCTTGCGCATTGTGCCCTCAAAGTTTCAAAACTGTTACATTTTCCGTCTTAGAGTGCCCCAGACTGGCATCTGGGGCAGAGTCGCTTCACGCAGGCATAGGCTCTCCCCTCAAGCACACGAGAGCAGTTCCTTCCCCCGGTATCCCGGCGGGGGGAACGATGGAGGAGTCTTCATGGTTTCGCATCGTTGTACGCAGATCGTCGCCGTTCCCGGCACACTGGTCTGATCCGAGCTCAACCCGGCCGCGGTCTGGGAAGAGCGCACTCCGATCACGTACAAGGACTACGTGGCCACCTGACGGCCATGAACGGCACCAACGAGAAGTATTCCCCAGCCTCCACGGCCATCTTCGACCAGATCAGCGCGATCGAATCCACCGGAACCGAATTCGATTTCACGGTCACGTTCGACTCGATCAACGCCGACTGGGCGTCGATCTTCACGAGCGTGCTGCCGGCCAGCGGCGCATCGGCAGCCACGTCGTTCGGCAACTCCGAAACCGACCTGCTCCACATCTCGTCGAACGCCGATGCCGACCAGAGGGCTGAGAAGCGCGCGGATGCCGAGATCCAGGCATCCGGTGGCCTCACCTGGACCCACGTCACCATGAACGGCTCGAAGGGCCCGCTCGCGGACGTCGAACTGCGGCGCGCCATCGGCCACGCCGTCAACCGCGGTCTCATCTCCGAGTCGGTCAACACGCCGGTAGGCGTCGACGCCACCACCCAGGGCAGCTTCATCTTTATGCCGGGTCAAAAGGGATATGAAGACAACGTGGGCGACGCAATCGGCTACGACGTGGCCAACACGGAGCTCGACACCGACAAGCGCATCGTCATCGCCAACGAGATCAACACGGTCCTCGCCGCGTACGTGCCCATCATCCCGATCGCGCCGCTGCCGAACGTGTACGCCGTGAAGTCCGGCCTCGTCAACCACAGGGCCACCCAGTGGCGGACACACCCGCAACACAGCACGGAGGACGGGACGGGGACTTGAGCCCTCCGCCCCGTTTTTCGTGCTCCGAGTCGGGATCCGAGGGACTCTCAGCCCCCGGACGGGGAGAGTGCGGTAGGATTGTCCGTTGGGTCGGACTTTGACCACACACATCCACTCTTCGTCGCATGCGGTACTTTGCGGCATCCATTCTTCGTAAGGATTTACTTCATGGCGATTGCCACGCGCAATAACCTCCGAAATGTCGCGATCGTAGCCCACGTTGACCACGGCAAGACCACGCTGGTCGACGCGATGCTCCAGCAGACCAACTCGTTCGCCGAGCACTCACACACCGAAGAGCGCGCCATGGACTCGAACGAACTCGAGCGCGAAAAAGGCATCACCATCCTCGCCAAGAACACGGCGATCTCCTACAAGGGCATCCACGCCAAGGATGGCCCCATCACCATCAACGTGATCGACACCCCCGGCCACGCCGACTTCGGCGGTGAGGTCGAGCGCGGCCTCTCCATGGTCGACGGTGTTGTGCTTCTCGTCGACGCCAGTGAGGGTCCGCTGCCGCAGACCCGCTTCGTGCTGCGCAAGGCGCTCGAGGCCCACCTGCCCGTCATTCTCCTGGTGAACAAGACTGACCGTCCCGATGCTCGCATCGACGAGGTCGTCGAGGAAAGCCAGGACCTGCTCCTCGGCCTCGCCAGCGACATGGCCGACGATGTGCCCGACCTCGACCTCGACCTGGTTCTCAACGTGCCCGTCGTCTACGCGTCCGGCCGTAACGGGTCCGCCAGCCTCAACCGTCCCGAGAACGGCCAGCTGCCCGACAACGAAGACCTCGAGCCGCTCTTCGCAGCGATCCTCGAGCACATTCCAGCGCCGGTCTACGACGACCAGCACCCGCTGCAGGCCTGGGTAACCAACCTCGACTCCTCGCCGTTCCTCGGCCGTCTCGCACTGTTGCGCATCTTCCAGGGCACCATCAAGAAGGGTCAGACGGTCGCCTGGATCAAGCACGACGGCACCATCGCAAATGTGCGTGTCACCGAGCTCATGATCACCAAGGCGCTCGACCGCTACCCAACCGAGAGCGCCGGCCCCGGCGACATCGTCGCTGTCGCCGGATTCGCCGACATCACCATCGGTGAGACCCTGGCCGACCCGGAGGACCCGCGCCCGCTGCCGACCATCACGGTCGACGACCCGGCCATCTCGATGACGATCGGCACCAACACCTCGCCGCTCATCGGCAAGGTCAAGGGCCACAAGCTCACCGCCCGCATGGTCAAGGACCGTCTCGACAAGGAGCTCGTCGGCAACGTCTCGCTCCGCGTTATCGACATCGGACGCCCGGATGCCTGGGAGGTCCAGGGCCGAGGCGAACTCGCCCTCGCCATCCTGGTGGAGCAGATGCGACGCGAAGGCTTCGAGCTCACCGTCGGCAAGCCGCAGGTCGTCGTCAAGCGCGTCGACGGCAAAATTCACGAGCCGTACGAGCACCTCACTATCGACTCGCCGGAAGAGTACCTCGGCGCGATCACCCAGCTGCTCGCCGCCCGCAAGGGACGCATGGAGAACATGGCGAACCACGGCACCGGCTGGGTCCGGATGGAATTCATCGTTCCGTCGCGTGGCCTGATCGGATTCCGCACCGAGTTCCTCACGGACACCCGCGGCACCGGTATCGCCAACGCCATCTTCCACGGCTACGAGGCCTGGGCCGGCACGATCACCACTCGTACCAACGGCTCGATCGTCGCCGACCGGTCCGGCGTGGTCACGCCGTTCGCGATCATCGCTCTGCAGGAGCGCATGTCGTTCTTTGTCAACCCGACCGAAGAGGTCTATGAGGGCATGGTCATCGGCGAGAACTCGCGCGCCGACGACATGGACGTGAACATCACCAAGGAGAAGAAACTGACCAATATGCGTCAGTCCACCTCCGACACGTTCGAGTCGATGACCCCGTCCAAGCAGCTCACGCTCGAGCAGTGCCTCGAGTTCGCCCGTGAAGACGAATGCGTCGAGGTCACCCCGGCCGTCGTGCGCATCCGCAAGGTCGAGTTGGCCGCCTCGGCACGTCAGCGCAACGTCTCGCGTCTGAAAAAGCAGGACGCGAACTAACCGTCGCCACCGTGCGGCTGAGCGGCCGCGACGAGCGAAACCGTAGGGGTGCGGTTATGGTTTTCCATAGTGCTGCCCCTGCGGTTTCGCGCTTTTAAGCACGTGAACGATCGAACCGAAGGATGGGATCCCTGATGCAGTTGAACCGAGTACGTGTGCTGGCCGTGACCTTGGCCGTCGCGGGCGTGGCCCTGCTGTCCGGATGCTCCGGCGAGGCCGTCGGCTCCGCGGTCGACGGCGCGGTGAACGGGGCAACCGGAGGCGATGTCAGCCTGGGCGGGCAGCTGCCCGAGGGCTGGCCGGAAGAGATCCCCGTGATCGACGGGGATCTCGGTTTCGGGGCAGCGAACACCGCGGACGCCGGCCGGGGCTGGGTCGTCACCGTCACCACCAGCGCCGCGGACCCGCTGGCCGACGCCACGGCGATGCTCGAGGCTGCCGGTTTCAGCGCCGACAACGCCGCCACCGCGAACGTCGGCAATGCCGGCGTCGCGGCCCTGACGAACGAGACCTGGTCGGTGGTCGTCGCCGGCACTCCCGAGGGTGTGCTCTACACGGTGTCCCCGGCCGCCTAGCTGAGAACCAATTCGACGGAGATTCTTTCGAAAAACGACTGTTTTGTCGTGTTTGGGAGTGGTTCGGGCAAAATCTCCGTCGAATTCGTTCGGGCCGGAGTTGCTGCACCGGGTCAGGCCGACCGAAAGGCAGGCTCACTCAGCCGCGGGGGATCAGGCGAAGAGGGGGGCACCCGCGTAGGAGCCGCGGGCGGCCCCAAGCGGCCCCGGGCGGGACGGCGCAGAGGGCTGACCCGACGTGGCGGATGTACTCGTTCGGAGCGTCGTGCCGGGCCAGGCGCACGTGCGCTGTCGCGCCGATCAGCGGCAGGTCTGCCCGGCCGGTGAGGGCGAAGTCCGGAGCGGTGAACTCCGTGCCGCCCGACAACGGGGCACCCTCGCCCTTCTTGCGGCCGAACACGGCCTCCTGCTCGCGCAGGATGGTGCGGTCCCAGGACTCGATGGTCATCCGGACGCGCCGGGCCACCAGATAGGAGCCGCCGGCCAGCCAGGCGGGCCCGTCTCCGCCGCCGACCCAGACATGGTCGGCGGCGGCATCCGGCTCCTCTGCCGTGATAATGGATGTGCCGTCCTTGAAACCGAAGTGGTTGCGCGGCGTGGCCTGCGCCGTACTCGTCGAGGAAGTGGGTCCGAACCCCAATTGAGACCAGCGGAAGGCCGCGCGCCCGAAGGCGATGCGGGAGAGGTTGCGGCTGGCGTGCACGGCCACCTGCGGGTCGTCCACGCAGGCCTGGATGCCGAGGTCGCCGCCACTCCGTCCCGGCTCGAGCCTGTCCGCGGGGAAGTGCGGCATTCGACCAGCTCGACCGGGCTCCGACTCCCGATGCCGAAACGGTCGGCGCCGTCGATGCTCTCGAACAGGCTCGGGCCGAACCCGAACGTGATCGTCAGCCCGGAGGCCGGCAGGCCGAGCGCCTCGCCGGTGTCCTCCGGGGTGCGTCGTAAGGGCCGCTGACGGCCCGAAATCGCCGATGTCACACCCCATAGCCATGGCGGCGGCGGCATCGGTCCGGTCGCGGAGCAGTCGACCAACCCGGACCTGATGGTGCCCGCGGAAACGTCGAACGCCGAGGCCGAGCAGCCCGCGACGTGACAGGCCGCGCGACTGCTGTTGCCCGGTCACCTAGAGCACCAGGGTTGCGGTCCGCTGGTTGAGCGGTTCGCCGAGGGCGTCCACCTGGTCGGCGAGGGCCTCGATCTCGGCCTCGCTCAGCTCGGTGTACGGGGTGAAGCTGTCGCCGACGCGCTGGGCGTCCAGCAGTGTCTGCAGCGCGGCGAACTCGGTGTCGAGGCTATCGGCGCGGGCGGCATCCTTGTCGCCCAGGATGTCCCGCACGCCGGCGTAGAGCACCGCGGCACCGTCGACGTTGGCCTGGAAGTCCCGGAGGTCGGTGTGCGACCAGAACTCCTCCTCGTCGGTGACCTTGCCGGTGGCGACCTTGCCGGTGGCGACCTCGTCGAAAAGGCCGATCGCGCCGTTGGTCTGCTGCGACAGCGTGAAGGAGAGGGTCTGCACTTCCTCGTTCAGGGTCGCGGTGTCCTGCATCAGGCGGTCGGCGAGGCGTAGGCGCTCCGCGGCCGGATAGGCGAGAAAACCGGCCTCGGCGTCGGCCGGCCAGGGGTCCTTCTCGATTGCGTGCCAGTCGGTGCCGGTGACCAGCTGGGCCACCTGATCGCGCACAGAGGAGGCGTCGTTGACGTTGGCGGTCTCGATCTGCGCCTCGAGGTCGTCGTCGACCGCGACGATCTGGTCGGAGGCGGTGACGATGAAGCCGGCCTTGCCGATCCCGTCACCGGTCATGCCGGGCTTGCAGGCGGTGACGTATTCGCCCGCGGCCAGCTGCATGACCAGGTCGCGGGTGAGTCCCTGACCGATGTTCTCGGCCTCGCCGTCGATGCGCAGGCCGTCATCGGCGAGCAGGTAGAACTCCGTGACCTGGTCGCCCGAGTTGGTGATGCTGAAGCTGAGGTTTCCGACGGGGGCTTCCTTGGCCGAGACGGTGCCGGCATCCGCGCTGCTGTCGACCGTGAGGGACGCCCCGGCGGAACCGGCCGGGGCGTTGGCGACGCAGCCGGTGAGGACGAGCAGGCCGAACGCGGAAACTGCGGTGAGGGGAACGAGGCGGGCGTTCATAGGAGTCCCTAGCACAAGGTTCGGGAAGGGGCTGGGTCAGCGGGGAGCGCCGCGGTCTCGGCGGCGTGCTCGTACGCGGGGCTGGTGCTGGGACCACGAGGCCGAGCCCCGATCCCACAAGGGACCGGTCGATGCTGCGCCGGAGTTGGCCGGACAGGTTGCGGGCTCGCGCCAGCATCCAGAACGCCATCCAGGTCACGAGGCCCGTCGCCACGATCGACAGCACGCCGCCGATGGCCTCCTGGGACGCGAACGACAGGCCGTAGGTGCCGTTGGTGAGCTGCCCGCCGATGCCGAGCGCCAGCAGCACGGCGAGGCTGCATCCGGTCCGGATGCGCCGGAGCACGTCCCGGCGGCCGACCTTCACGACGTAGGCCACGAGGATGGTCACGATGAGGGCGACTTCGAGGCCTTCACGGAGGCCGATCAGGTAATTGCGCGAGCACAAGGCTTCCTGGGTTTGAGGGAGAAGTTTGGTAAGGCTAACCTTAGTATCCTGACTCCAGCTTCGGTTCTGCGATCGTGTCCAGCTATCATTCATGCGCGGGTGTCCGCCCGTCCCAACTCTGTGGAGCTCAGCAATGGTCATGTCCGGCAGCGCAGAACGAGTCGTGTTCGTGCACGACCGGCCCGGTCAGGAATCCCTTTTGACCGGCGGAACCATCGCCCGGCTGCGATCAGACGACGCCGAGGTCGTCGTTCTGTTCGGCTCCACGGACTCCCACTCCGCGGACGACTCCGACGTGCGCGCAGCCATGGCGGCGCTCGACGTAAGCGACTGGCGGATGCTGCCCGCGGCATCCGGGGCGCAGTCACTGGCCGAGGCCGTCGCCGACGTGCTCACGGACGTGCACGCCACCGCGGTCGTGATCGGCGCCGACGACGACACCCTCCGCCGGGCGGCCGCCGGGGCCGCCGACAGCCTGAATGTGCCGGTCTTCGAGCACCGCCAGGTGACGGATGCCGTCGGCCAGCGGCTGGTCGCGATCGATGTGAGCGGCCAGGTCGACCAGAAGCTGCGCGCCCTCGCCGCGTATGCGCGCCGCTGGAGCGTCACCGACCACACCGTCGTGCCGGTCGAGTCGGTGGCCGCGGCCGACCCGGCCGACCCGGCCGACCCGGCGGACCGCCCGGTCACGATCGGTGGCACCGAGACCTTCCTGCGGCTGCCCCTGGCGCACGCTCCCGACCCGGACGCGACCCCCGGGCTGCTCAGCCGCGGCCTGGCCGCGGTCGTCGCCCTCCTGACCGGGGCCGCCTTCGGCGTGCTCGGCACGATCGCGCACCAGGCCACCCTCCCAATCGGGCCCGTGACGATCCCGATCGGGCTGATCCTGGCCCTGGCCGGAATCATGACGCTCCTGGCAGGTCTCCGTCTGATGCTGGGGGACCGCCTGGTCGTCTTTTCCTGCGCGATCGGCCTCCTCGGCACGATCTTCATCCTGTCTCTGCGCAGCACCGGCGGCTCTGTCCTGGTCCCCGAGGGGATTCCGGGTTTGCTCTGGACCGTCGTGCCGACCCTGGTGGCCACGATCGTGCTGGCCTGGCCACGAATCCCGGCCCGTCCGCGTTCGGCATAGACTGGATATTCGCTTGTGAAGGGAGCCCTCCAACGTGACATACGTCATTGCTCTGCCGTGCGTCGACGTGAAGGACCGCGCCTGCGTCGACGAGTGCCCGGTCGACTGCATCTATGAGGGTGACCGCTCGCTCTACATCCACCCCGACGAGTGCGTCGACTGCGGTGCCTGCGAACCGGTCTGCCCGGTCGAGGCCATCTACTACGAGGACGATGTGCCCGAGCAGTGGGCCGAGTACTACAAAGCCAACGTCGAGTTCTTCGACGACATCGGCTCGCCCGGCGGGGCGGCCAAGGTCGGCGTGATCCATAAGGACCACCCCATCATTGCCGTGCTGCCTCCCCAGGTCTGATTCAGCCATGCTGAAGCCGCTCCCCGACTACCCGTGGGACCAGATGGTCCCCTTCGCCGCCCGGGCCCGGGCCCATGCGGGCGGCATCGTCGATCTGTCGATCGGTTCGCCGGTGGACCCGACGCCCGAGGTCATCCGCCGAGCGCTGGCCCAGGCCACCGACGCCCACTCTTACCCGCAGACCGCCGGCACGCCGGAGCTGCGGCGGGCGATCATCGACTGGTACGGGCGCCGGCGCGGCGTCACCGGCCTCACCGAGAAGAACGTGCTGCCGACCATCGGGTCGAAGGAGATAGTGGCCCTGCTGCCCTTCATGCTCGGGTTCGGCGAGGGTGACACCATTGTGCATCCGCTTGCCGCGTACCCGACGTACAGCATCGGCGCGGCCATGGCCGGAGCGGACGCCCTCGCCGCCGACGACCCCGCCGACTGGCCCGAGACGACGAAGCTGGTGTGGCTGAACAGCCCGGGCAACCCGGATGGCCGGGTTCTCTCGGTCGACGCGCTGCGCACGGCCGTCGCGCGCGCCCGGGAACTCGGCGCGGTGATCGTCTCCGACGAGTGCTACGCCGAGCTCGGCTGGACCGACGGGTGGGATGCCCGGCCGACCCCGAGCATCCTGGACCCCCGCGTCATCGGGCAGGACCGGCACGATGTGCTCGCGCTCTACTCCTTGAGCAAGCAGTCGAACATGGCCGGCTACCGCGGCGCGTTCGCGGCCGGCTGCGCGGACCTGCTCGCCCGGGTGCTGACCGTGCGCAAGCATGCCGGCCTCATGCTTCCCGCGCCGCTGCAAGCCGCCATGGTGGCCGCGCTCGGCGACGACGAACACGTCATCGTGCAGCGTCGGCGCTACCAGGCGCGACGCGAGGTGCTGCTGCCCGCACTGGTGGCGGCGGGCTTCCGCATCACCCGCAGTGAGGCCGGGCTTTACCTCTGGGCGACCGAGGGGCGCCCCGCCTGGGAATCGATCGGGCGGCTCGCCGAGCGGGGTATCCTCGCCGGACCCGGTCCGTTCTACGGCGACGGCTACCCGAGACACGTGCGCTTCTCCCTCACCGCCACGGACGAACGCATCGCGGCGGCTGCGACTCGGTTGCACGCTGGCTAATGCCCCACTGTCGGGAAATGTCAACTCTCTCCAATGAAGAGTGGACATTCTTGGTGGATGCAACAGTAGGCGGTTGCGGCCATTAGGCTGTATCCGCGTTGACGTCTCCAGACACACCGGTGTGCTGTGGCCCATCGCCACAGACGGTCAGCCACCAGACGGTTAGGTAGTGATATCCAGTGACACTCAGTCAGACCCAGGGAGCCGCCGTGAGCGACATCGCCGAGCGAACGCCATCCATCGAACCCAAGCAGGCGACACTGTCGTTCCCCGGCGGATCCGCCGAGTTCCCGATCGTGCGCGGCACGGCCGGCGCCTCCGGCATCGATATCTCGACGCTGACCCGCAAATCGGGTCTGATCACCCTCGACTCCGGGTTTGTGAATACCGCGGCCACGCGGTCGGCGATCACGTTCATCGACGGCGAGAAGGGCATCCTGCGCTACCGGGGCTATCCGATCGAGCAGATCGCCCAGAACTCCAACTTCCTCGAGACCGCCTGGCTGTTGATTTACGGTTCCCTTCCTAGCGCGAGCGAACTCGAGGCCTTCGACACGCGCATCCGTCGGCACACCCTGCTGCACGAAGACCTGCGCCGCCTCTTCGACGTGCTGCCGTACAACGCGCACCCGATGGCTGTGCTCTCCGCCGGCACCTCGGCGCTGGCCGCGTACTACCAGGATGCGCTCGAGCCCAACGACCCGGAGCAGGTCGAGCTGGCCACCGTGCACCTGCTCGCCAAGCTGCCCGTGATGGCGGCGTACGCCTACAAGAAGAGCATCGGCCAGGCATTCCTGTATCCCGACAACTCGCTCGGCTACGTGGACAACTTCCTGCGGCTGATCTTCGGCACACTCGCCGAGCCCTACGAGGTGAACCCGGTCGTCAGTAAGGCCCTCGAGCGCCTGCTGATGCTGCACGAGGACCACGAGCAGAACGCGTCGACCTCGACCGTTCGCCTGGTCGGCTCCACTGAGGCGAACCTGTTCGCGTCGGTCTCCGCGGGCATCAACGCGCTTTCCGGGCCTCTGCACGGCGGCGCCAACGAGGCCGTGCTCAAGATGCTGGGCGAGATCAAAGCATCCGGCGAAGGCGTCGAGAAGTTCGTTGAACGGGTCAAGAACAAAGAACAGGGCGTTCGCCTGATGGGCTTCGGCCACCGGGTGTACAAGAACTACGACCCGCGGGCGACCCTGGTCAAGGAGAGCGCCGACGAGGTGCTGGCCGCACTGGGCGTCAAGGACGACCTGCTGGACATCGCCAAGGAACTCGAACACATCGCGCTCAACGACGACTACTTCCGGGAGCGCAAGCTCTATCCGAACGTGGACTTCTACACCGGCGTCATTTACAAGGCGATGGGCTTCCCGACCAGTATGTTCACGGTGCTCTTCGCGATCGGCCGGTTGCCCGGCTGGGTGGCGCACTGGCGCGAGATGAACGAGGACCCCACGACCAAGATCGGTCGCCCGCAACAGCTCTACATCGGGTCGCCGGCCCGCGATTTCCCGCGCCGCTAGCCGCCGCGAGGCACCGCGCGCCCCCGCTGCCGGGATCGAACCAATTCGACGGAGATTCTGCCGAAAATGCCGGTTTCCGGCCTGTTTAGGGCGATTTCGAGCGGAATCTCCGTCGAATTCGTCAGGGACCTGGGGCTGTAGTCGGGCGGCGCCTCGGCGATGATGGTCGGGTGTGTCGTTCCCACGCCACTCCCTTGCGACTGGCAGCGTACTCAGCGGAGGCGCCGCCGTGCGGGTTGTTTCGGTCGCGCTCGAGCGTCGGACCGGCCGCCCGGCGTCAGGCGTGCAGCTGGGCGTTCAGCACGATGCCGGTGCCGGTGCGCGCCAGCACCTCGACCGCGCCCGAGACCGAGTTGCGGCGGAAAAGCAGGTTCGCGACCCCGGAGAGTTCGACGGCCTTCACCGACGGCGTCGTGCCGTCGGCAGTGCGCGGCTGGCCCGGCAGCAGCACCTTGGTGCCGGCGGTCACATAGAGCCCCGCCTCGACGACGCTGTCGGCGCCGATCGAGATGCCCACCCCGGAATTGGCCCCGAGCAGGGCCCGTTCGCCGATGGACACCCGTTCGGTACCGCCGCCGGAGAGCGTGCCCATGATGGAGGCACCGCCGCCGATGTCGGCGCCGTCACCCACGACGACACCCTGAGAGATCCTGCCCTCGACCATCGAGGTGCCGAGGGTACCGGCGTTGAAGTTGACGAAACCCTCGTGCATCACCGTGGTGCCGGGGGAGAGGTACGCCCCGAGACGCACCCGGGACGCGTCCGCGATCCGCACCCGGTCGGGCGTGACGTAGTTCAGTAGCGGCGGGAACTTGTCGATTCCGGTCGTCTGGATGCCGTGGCGCTGCAGGGCCGGCCGCAGTCGGGTGAAGTCGGCGGGCAGCATCGGGCCGGCATTCGTCCAGACCACGGCGGGCAGGTGGCCGAAGATGCCGTCGAGGTTGAGGGTGTTCGGGCGCACCAGCAGGTGCGACAGCAGGTGCAGGCGCAGGTAGGCATCCGACGTTCCGGCAGGCGCAGCGGTGAGGTCGATCTCGATCGTCACGGCCTCGATTCGCACCATTCGCCTCGGGTCCGCCCCGGCGAATTCCTCGAGTTCAGACGGCACGATCCAGCGGTCGCGGCCGGCCGGCAGGGTTCCGAGCCGAGGTTCGGGGAACCAGGTGTCCAGCACCGTGCCGTCGCCGGCGACGGTGGCGAGGCCGTAGCCCCACGCGTTCGAGGGGGAAACGGATGTCGGGGGCACGGCGGAGGTCATGGCTCTA
Organism: Cryobacterium sp. TMT1-62; assembly: GCF_004403145.1. Classification (NCBI taxonomy): domain Bacteria; kingdom Bacillati; phylum Actinomycetota; class Actinomycetes; order Micrococcales; family Microbacteriaceae; genus Cryobacterium; species Cryobacterium sp. TMT1-62. The sequence continues at coordinate 65,372 of NZ_SOGZ01000021.1, forward strand.
GGTTAGTAGAGTGCCCCAAAACACCGTGAACCTGGACCTGTCCGCGACCTCGATCGAGCTCACCCGGGCGCTCTGCGACCTCGAGTCGGTGTCCGGTAACGAGGCCGCCATCGCAGACGCGGTGGAACGCGCGCTGGCCGGGTACCCGCACCTCGACATCTTCCGCGACGGCGACACCGTCGTCGCCCGCACCAACCTGGGTCGGGCCCAGCGCGTGATCATTGCCGGCCATCTCGACACGGTCCCGCTGAACGACAACCTGCCGACCCGGTTCGAGACCATCGATGGCGTCGACTATCTCTGGGGCCGCGGCACCGTCGACATGAAGGCCGGCGTGGCCGTGCAGCTGAAGCTGGCCGCCGAACTGACCGCGTCCAGCGTCGACGTAACGTGGATGTGGTACGACCACGAGGAAGTTTCCGACGACCTCAACGGTCTCGGCCGCCTCGCCCTCAACCGGCCCGACCTCTTCGCGGGGGACTTCGCCATCCTCGGCGAGCCCACAAACAGCCAGATCGAGGGTGGCTGCAACGGAAACGTGCGCGTGGAGATCCGCACCTTCGGGCTGCGCGCCCACTCCGCCCGCAGCTGGGTCGGCGACAATGCCATCCACAAGATCGGGCCCGTCATCGACATCCTGGCGGCCTACGAGCCGCGGCAGGTCGAGGTCGAAGGCCTCGTCTACCGCGAAGGCCTCAACGCCGTCGGCATCGGCGGCGGCATCGCCGGCAACGTCATCCCCGATGAGTGCATGGTGCACATCAATTATCGGTTCGCCCCCAGCCGCACCTCGGCGGAGGCCATCGTGCACCTGGAGGAGCTCTTCGCGGGCTACGAGATCACCGTCGTCGACCGGGCCGAGGGTGCCCGGCCGGGCCTGGATGCCCCGCTGGCCCTGCAGTTCCTGACCGCGGTCGGCGGCGAGGCCAAGCCCAAGTACGGCTGGACGGATGTCGCCCGCTTCTCCGCCCTGGGCATTCCCGCCGTCAACTACGGCCCCGGCGACCCGCTGAAGGCCCACGCCGACGACGAACGCGTCGCCCTGGCGCAGATCACGGACTGCGAGGACGGCCTTCGCGCGTGGCTGACCACAAGCGTCGGGTAGCCGTGGCGTCGTCCGGCTGGAAGGCCGGCTACCGGCTCACGCCGTGGTGGGCCCTGGTCGCCCTGATCTGGGCCGCGTCCCGGCTCGTCACGACCACCCTGGTGCTACTGCTTGCGAATGTGCAGGGCGCCAACCCGTGGACGGGCGTGTCACCCGGCTACGCGGAGTTCGCGAACATGTGGGACGCCCGCTGGTACAACATCGTCGCCGTCGCGGGCTACCCGTCGACACTGCCGCTCACCGCCGGCGGGGAGATCGCGGAGAACGCCTGGGCCTTCATGCCCGGCTACCCGGTGGTCGTGCGCCTGCTGATGGTGCTCCTCGGGCAGCCGTGGGCACCCGTGGCCGTATTCGTGTCCCTGGCCGCCAGCCTCGGCGCCGCCCTGCTGTTCTACCGGCTGATGCGCACGGTACAGGCCTCCGGGACGGCGTTGTTCGCGGTGGTGCTGTTCTGTGTGGCCCCGCTGTCGCCCGTGCTGCAGTTCGGTTATGCCGAGTCGCTGTACCTCTTCCTGCTCACGTTGGCACTTCTCCTGCTGCTCGAGCGGCGGTATGTGCTGCTGTTTCCGGTGATCGCCGTGATGGCGCTGACCCGGCCCAGCGGCCTGGCCTTCGCGCTCGCCCTGGGGCTGCACGTCCTGCACCGCTGGCTTGCCCGGACACAAGACCCGTTTTCGGTGCGCGAACGGTTGCTGGTGTCATCCGTTGCCGTGTTCAGCGGCATTTCCGGCCTGGCCTGGCCGGCCATCGCCTGGATCGCCACGGGGTCGATCACCGCCTACACCGACACCGAGCTGGCCTGGCGGTCGGCCTACATCGGCTACCAGGAACTCGTTCCGTTCACCGCCTGGTTCCAGGGCGGTGTCTGGTGGCTCGGGATGCCGCTGGGCATCATCGTTGTCTCGGGGCTCATCCTGGCGTTCGGCCTGACCCTGTTGCTGCCGGCGGTGCGCCGACTGGGCACTGACCTGCGGTTCTGGCTCGCCAGCTACGGCCTCTACCTGCTAGCGGTGTTTTTCCCGCAGTCGAGCACCTTCCGCCTGCTGATGCCGATGTTTCCGTTGTTGGGTGCCGTGGCGCAGCCGCGGAGCGCCGTCTACCGGGTGGGCATCGTGCTGCTGTTCATCGCCGGACAGTGGGGCTGGCTCCTGCTGTGCTGGGGGGTCGACGGAGCGGACTGGACACCTCCCTAATTACAGTCTCAGCCCGTAATGGCGGATAATAGAAGTTCAGACGAATGAATGGAAGGGGAGTTCATGGCGGCCATGAAGCCAAGGACCGGAGACGGGCCAATGGAGGCTGTAAAAGAGGGGCGCCTTATCATCGTGCGTGTTCCGCTCGAAGGTGGAGGTCGACTTGTCGTCTCTGTGAACGACGCTGAAGCCAAAGAGCTTCACGATGCCCTCGCCGGTGTAGTCCAGCCGACCGTATAGTTCCAGGATCGGCCGCGCAGCTCAGGTTGTGCGGCCGATCTTTTTTGCCGACCTGGAGCGGATGGGTTTCCCGCGGACAGCCGTCGCACCGCCCGTAGGAGGTACCCGTCACCGGGCCCGCCACCCGCATCCGTCGGCACGTAAACGCGGAGAATCTTAGGAAACGCCGGTTTGGGCGCTGGGGTGACCCGGTCTTTTCGGACGGGGTCCTCGGTTTCATTTTAGGCGGCGAGTGTGAGTTTGATGAGGCGTTCGGTGGGTGTTGAGTAGCCGAGAGTTTGGTGC
>NZ_SOGZ01000040.1:0-72355 GCF_004403145.1 Cryobacterium sp. TMT1-62
GACTTGATCGGTCTTTCCAAGAATCACGCGGTGGCCGCCTTACATCGGTGCAACACGCCCATCAGGGCCGGGGGTTACACCACGCTATTGGACGCAACCGAGCGCTTCGCGCGCTGTACCGGGGAAAGTGACATAGATCTGCGGCGCCATCATATGCAAAGCATACAGATCGACCTACCACCGATCGCTAGAACGCTGTGAGGGTTCGTTGTCTGATCGAGCTGGTGATCGTCGATTCGCTGAAGTAGGACATCCCTTGGCCGCGGTCGCGCCCTGGCGTTGGTGCACGTCATCAAGATCGGCGACGGTGTACCGTCCTCTACGGTTACGGTATCGGCTATTCACTGGCAACGGTCGCGCCATGATGCGATGGTACTGTCAGCTCGCCCGAGCGACACAGCCGCAACGATGGTGTCAGTCGGAAAACGAGAGAGGCACACCACTCAGGCCAAAATTCGTGCACGACACCCACTTCAAGATCAGCGGCGACCCGACATGATCCGTGGAGACTCGTCACGGCGCATGTACGCCGGCGGGCGCCCGAACCGGTGGGCGCGTTTCCTGAACCGAATAAGCGCGATGGTGTTCTCGCTCGGTATCGCTGGCCACGGCGCGGTAAGCCTCGAGACCGTCAATCCGAAGTCGCACACCCTGCTCACCCTGCCGCTCGTGGTGGCCCGCTACGAAGGTTGTGAGTACGTGGTTTCGATGCTGGGCCAGGGCTCGCGGTGGGTGCGCAATGTGCGGGCCGCGAATGGGAGCGCCGTCATCCACGCGGGGCGCAGGCGACCGGTGCTACTTGAAGAGGTTCGCGCGGATGCCTGCGCACCGATTACCAAGTCATACCTGGCGCAAGCACCCGGCGCCCGACCGCACATTCCGGTCGATCAGTCGGAGCCAGTCCAGGCATTCGAAACCATAGGAGCCGACTTCCCGGTGTTCATGATCCGGGATGTCCAGTAAGGCGCAACGGGCACCACTGGTGGTCGCGCACTATCCCGCTGAACCGTGGCTCACTGTTTGCGTAAGCGTTCCTTGACCCCGTGTTCGACGAGAACGGGAACAAAGTCACGTATCGGGCGGCCGGAGAAGTTCTGATGCTCCTCGCGGACAGCTCTTTCAACGCTCGACCGTGGCACATTTGGGAATCGTTTCGTGAGTCGATCCACCACTTTTTCGACGGCCTGCAATTCATCGTTGAGGTTCACAGTCTCCAGTGTGGCACCGTCGGGAGCTGCCTATCAAGGCGTTGCTATCACCGAAAGTTGCGCACTCTGCCCATCGCTTTCGTCAGCGACCAGCACGAAACGGGAATTACGCATCTCCCGGTCGAGGGTGCACGATGAAATCATGGGATCTTCACAAGATGCGCCTTGAGTTCGGGCCTTGCGTCCATCGCGATCAAGCCGGGACGAGCGAATACCGGGCCGAGACTTGATGGGGTCCGACGGTTGCCGCTGCCGCGCCGGCATTCATTGGCAGCGTGGTTGGGCGCGCAATTGACGGGATAGACGACAGCCTGATCTCGCCAACCCGATCGCCACGGCCTTCCTAGTTTTTCTTCTCCTGACGTGCCCGCCGATTCTGATCACACTCTTCATGCAAGAACATCGCCGTGCTCGCGCTCCTCGGCATCATCCCAGCAATGGTCAACATCTCGGGTACTCGGCGTCGTTCGAGTTATTCCCGGGCAGGAGCTATGACGAGACGGACCTGAAGACGTCGATGCGCCACAAGCCGGTCGCGCGGGTCACCCTGGCGAAGCACGCATCCGTGGCCACCGAGGACTACTCATCCCTGTTCCGGTCCGACACGAACCGCGCTCCCTACACCCAGGCACCCCTCAGCACGTCGCAAACGAACGCTCTGATAACCCTCGACCGACAGCTCCGCGTGGGTCCTGGCCGCATCCTTGCTCAAGCGGTTGTCGATACCCTCGTGCCGATGCCACTCTCGTGGGGGCTCCTTGCGACCCTCGATGCGCACCGCCTCATCAAGCGGGCGGTCTTCGAGCCATTCCCAGACCCTCAGCAGTCAATGATCCTCGACGGTTCCCGATCCCTGTCACCGCTGCGAAACAAGGTGAGAGGTTGCGATCGGCTCCCTGGCTGTCCCCGTGGCCTCGACCCCGGATGACAGCACGGTCCGCCGCACACCGCGGTATGCGGCGGACCCCCGACTTGCCGGTGCTGTCCCGCAGGTGGTTCTACTGTACGTCCGTCGGTTCTGGTTGCCCCGGTACTTCATCCGAAGTCGAGTGCCGTCCGGGTTGAGACGGATCGCTCGTGGTCGCGCCGCGCGCATCCGGTCTTCGTCCCATTCGGCGTCGGACGGGTCCGCGGTCAGATTCTCGTGCGCGACGCCTCCGGAGCCGGGTTCGTCATTCCGGTCAGGTTCAGGCGGCGGCAGCACAGGCGCTCTCGATCACCGATCCCCAGTACGGTACGAACATGGTGTTCGCGACGTTGTTGTAGCCGAGACTGTTGACCGAGTTCTGATAGCCGGCCGAACCGCTGCCGATGAACCGCGGGCCGCCGGATGTTCCACCGGTCATGTCGCAGGGGATGCCCTGCGATTCGGACTGGGCATATGGGGAGTCCGTGGCGGTGCCGGAGCAGGACTGCAGGGTGTTGCCGGTGAACGGTGCCGCTGCCGGGTAGCCGAAGGCCGAGTAGGTGAACCCTCTGCCGTCATTGAAGGCCACGCCCGATGCGCCGCGACAAAATCGACACCAGGCAGGTGGGCACCGGCACCGTCCACAACGACGCATCCGATACGCTCTGGCTCGACGGGGAGACGAACGGCCCTGCGTGAGTCACGATTTCCCGACCGTGCAGATTTCTCTGAACCGTCGCCGTACGGGGCGCCGTCAGCCGCCGCCGACGTGGATTCCGGGTCGGCGTGCCGGATCAGCTTCGCTCTGGCGAAGGATTTCGCGCACGACGGGTGCGGTATCTCCTTGGCCGAGGAGGAGGTAGCGCAGGAGGTGCCCTAGGGGGTTGCCCTCTGACCATTCAAAGTAAGCGTGAGGTCGCACTCCGGATGCGTCCTGCAATGCCAAGAGGATGGCGGCGATGGCGTTCGGAGCCGCGGGGCTCTGGGCTCGAAGCACCCGAAGCCCGTTGACTTCTTCACCGCGAACATGGAGCGTCTCGCTGAAACTAGACGGATCCACCACCTCGATCTCCAGGAACAGCACGTCAGCGCGACCCGGCACGGGATTCATCCCCCGCTGCGCCGTCTCCTTTCCGGCATAATCGGTCTGTTTGCCCGGCTTCGGCTTGTTCGCAATCAGGTTCAACGCGCCATCGAAGGCGAGCGAGTCGGTGATGAAGCGCCGCGCCTGTTCGTCCAGTTCGACCGTTTCCACCCGCAGTTCGGTGGTGCGTGAAACTCGGGATACGAGTGAAACGACGATGATGCCCAGAATGAAGAACGCAGAAATGGCTATGCCGTCTGGCTTCTCCAAGATGTTCTCGCCCAGGGCGTACAGGAGGATCAAGGTCAGAATGGTGAATGCGACACTGGCTCGGCGCTGGTGGCGTCGGATCGCCGAGATCGTGACGGCGACGGCTCCGGACACCATCATCGCCAGAATGCCGGTGGCGTAGGCGCCCGCCTGCGCGTTGACGTCGGCGTTGAAGCCAATCGTGATCAGGATACTGATGCCGGTGTAGACGAGAACCACGGGGCGCACGGCGCGGCTCCACTCGGGGGCCATGCCGTATGACGGCAGGTAGCGCGGGACAATGTTGATCAGGCCGGCCATCGCGGACGCCCCCGCAAACCACAGGATGAGGATGCTGCTCACGTCGTAGACGGTGCCGAAGGTGTTTCCGACGAGTTCGTGGGCCAGGTAGGCCAGTGCGCGGCCGCTCGCTTCGCCACCGTCTTCGAAAGCTTCCTCGGGGATGAGGAGGGTGGTGACGAAGGTGCTCGAGAGGAGGTGGGCGCTCATGATGAGGGCCGCCGCGGTCAGGAGCTTGCGGGTGTTGCGGATGCGTGAAGCCAGGCGCTCCTCGGTGGTTTTCCCTGCCGAGGCAACCAGGGGCATCATGCTCACCCCGGTCTCGAATCCGGACAGACCCAACACGAGCAGCGGGAAAGCGATGATGGCGGGACCGAGAAGATCACCGAACCCCCCGCCGCGGGAGGTGAGGGCGTCTGTCCATCCGGCGAGAGCGGCTGGTTCCGTGAGGACGTCGTAGAGGCCGACGCCGATGACGACGGCGTTTAGGGTGAGATACACCGCCACCAGCGGGATGGCAACCGCCACGGCTTCGCTGAAACCGAGAAGGAAGACGCCGCCGAGGGTGAGGAGCAGGACGATCGTGATCGTCACGGCATGCCCCTCGAGGAAGCTGGGCGCATATGGATTCTCAAGAAGGTGGACCGTGGCATCCGCCGACGACAGGGTGATCGTGATGATCCAGGACGTTGCGACGAAGCCCAGAAGTACCAGCACGAAGAACTTGCCCTTCCAGAACGGGAGGAGCCGCTCGAGCATCGCCACCGAACCCTGGCCGTGCGGGCTCTCCTTCGCCACCCGCCGGTACATCGGCAACATCCCCAGCAGGGTCAGTGCAACGATCAGCAGGGTCGCCAACGGCGCCAGTGCTCCGGCAGCCAGCACGGCGATGCTCGGCAGGTACGACAACGTCGAGAAGTAGTCGACGCCCGTCAGACACATGACCATCCACCAGGGACGCTTCGTCACCGTGTCTTCGTGGCTCTCCGGTCCGACGGGCTGCACACGGTTCCGAAGCAGCCACCGCACAAGGCTGCCCGCTGGCGCTCCCGAACGGACGGGGCTGGCAACGCTCGCCGGGATGACCGGAACGTCCAATGAATCCACTGTGATCTTCCATCCCGCCCGCGCCGGTCACCAGAGGGTGCGAGCAGATCTATCGAATGCGAACAACACCTCTATTGTGAGCCACACACGAGCGAGCGCCGCACGCTCAGGGCAAAGATCTGAGCTCGAAGTGCTGTCGGCCTCGAGCGCGGGTCACAGCCACTTTTTTTCTCGAAGACCACGTACCGGGCAACGCCAAGGAAGACCATCTCTCCGAGTGCGATCGGGTATCCGAAAGTCCAGTGCAGTTCGGGCATGAAGTCGAAGTTCATGCCGTCGACCGTGCCGACGAGGGCTGGGGCGAAGAGGATGGCCGCCCAGGAGGAAATCTTCTTGACCTGTTCGTTCTGAGCGAGGCTCGTCTCAGACATGTGGCGCATTTCGTCATTCTGCCGTTGATTCACCAGGGTGGAGTGCACGGTCAGTGCGTTTTGTAGGATGGCGCGGAATGAGTCCGCTCGATCGACGACGCGGATGGCGTGGTCCAAGACGTCGCGGAAGGAACGTTGGAGCTCCAGTTCGACCTGGTATTTTTCCGAGCCGCGGAGGACCGCTTGGAGCATCCCGATAAGGAGGGGTGCACCGCGCGCTGGAACTCGATAACTTCCCGGGAGAGGTCATAGATGCGTCGGGAGACGCTGGGGTCGCCGTCAAAGAGTTGGTTTCCGATTTCGTCGATATCGTTCTCGAGTCCGGCGATGACGGGTGCATACTCATCGACTACCTCGTCAAGGATGGAGTACAGCACGGCTTGTGGACCCTTCGCGATAAGCGGGAGATTCGCCTCGAGGCTGTGCCTGACCCGGCTGAGGGTCGTCGATTCGGCGTGGCGAAGGGTGACAACAAAGTCCTCGCCGATGAAGAGGTGAAGCTCACCGAATTCCACCTCTTCCTTCTCGTCGATGTATCGTGCGGGGCGCAAGACGAGGAACAACGTGGATCCGTACCGCTCGAGCATGGCTCGTTGATGGCCGGTCAGGGCGTCGATCAGGATGGGGCGGGAGAGCACCGCACGTGAGTGCGGGTCAGGATCCTAGATTCAGTCGTTGCGTTTGAGAAAACAACAGCGTGGAGAACCCCACGATAAACGCTACCGAACTGAAGAAGCCTCCGATCTCGCTAAACCCGGGGTAGGGCACGTTTTGGCCGTAGAAGCCGGTGACGGCCGTCGATATGGCGATGATGGCAGTCCCGGTACCTTCTTGGTGATCACGTTGAGCCGGTTTCCCTGGAGGGCCAGATTCGCTTCGAGGATACTCGTGGCGAGGTCGCGCAGGCTCTCCGTCCATTTCATAGCGCGCAGTACATGGTCGTAGACATCCTGACAGTAAGGACCCATCTCGTCGGCCACAAGGTGAAGGTCGCGACGGAGGAGCGTGTTCACCACTTCGCGCATCGGTAGGATCACCCGCCGAAGCGTTACCAGGCTCTTCCGGAGCGCGAAAGAACTCCGTTGCAGGGCTTCCTGGTCGGCCGAGGGCACGAATAGCTGGTTCTGGAGCTCTTCGATCTCCTCGTCGAGGGCGTCTACCGCCTCGAAGTACCCGTCGACAAGTTAGTCCAACAGTCCGTGCAACAGGAAGGCGACACCATGCTTCGCCAAGTCCGGGAAAGAGTCCCATCTGGCAACCACATTGTCCAAATCGATGCTCTCCTCCTTGTGCACGGTAACCAGTGCACGGGCCGTGATGAAGGCGGCAATCTCGTCGGTGGTAACCGCTTTTGAGGCCGGATCGAAGCCGACAGCGCAAGCAGACAAGAACGAGTGATTGGGATAGTGATCGAGCTTCGGCCGCTGACGCAGTTTCGTGGCGTCTTCGACGGCCAACTCGTGCAAACCCAGCTCCTCGGTGAGTAATGCGAGGTCGGCACCATCCGGGGTACAGAAGTCCACCAAACCATGGAGTTGGGCAACTCAAGATGTTCGGACACATCGGCCAGCGCAAAGTTCTCGTCGATGAGGACATCATCACGGTAACAGCGGGTACGAGGAGTGGAAACAGCATAGTCAACCATGTACACCCGTGATCTTCTGGGACCCCGTTTCGCGATTCACGAAGGTGCGTTGGGCGACTATCCCTCTCCAAACGGCATGGTCTTCGCACTGTTACGCCTCTGGCATGCGCAAGAACCCAGTCCCTGATGGCCAGACAGATCCCCACCAACCCCCGGCTGGATTTTAGGACGCGAGTCCCGCTATAGGCGGCCCGGGCTTGGCTAATTCGACGCGCGGCCGGACTAGTGTTCGGTCCAGCAGCCCAGGATGGCAGTAGCTACTTGATAGGAAAACGCGGTGCGGGTGACGCCATGCGGCCCGATCCTATCCGTCAACTTTCTGGCGTCAACTTGTAACGTCATGTTGTCTTTGAGGAAGACGACCACGCCGCCTGTGGTTTCGTAAGCAGGCAATCCGAGATTCGCGAGTCCTTCAATGGGTTGGACTGGGGCAAGGTTTCCTTGCATTGTGTCGAAGTAGCTGCGGGCAGACGCTGCGTCCGAGGATTCCTGCACCGAGATCACGAATTCTCCATCAGTCAGATGGTATGTGCAGGTGTATTGGCGATTGATCCAGCTGTCGACGGAGTGTGGCGGGGCGGCGAGAGTTAGCGCACGTGTGATGTTGTCGCGTGTTTCGGTGCCACAAATCATCTGTGATGCTGCGGACGGTCCTGCCTCCGCGCTGCCTGCCGAGCTCGACTGCGGAGTCGGGGAGGCCGACGTGCCTGGCATGGACATTCCGGGGGCCATTGTGTTCACGGCGCCGGAGGAGGTGGTGGCGCATCCAACCAGCAAAGCCGTGGAAGCCACCGCGATCGCAAGCAGCCAGTCGGGCCTGTTGACACGCGTCTTTGTCCTGCTACGCCGCATGGCTGGACACCAAGCTGGCGTAGACAACAACATTATCTGGGTACGTACGAGTGGTTTCGTTGAACTCTCCACCGCAGGTGATCAGCCGTAATCCCGCATGGTCGGTGTTGCCGTAGACGGCGAACTGCGGAAAATCATCTTTCGGGTATTCCTCCACTCCGTCGACCACGAATACCGCCACTGTCGCATCGGCTCGGGTAACCAAAATCTCGTCGCCGGGACGCATCTCGCCAAGTCGGTAAAACACCGCGCGCCCCTGCACCCTGGAGTCGACGTGACCCAGGATGACGGAAGGTCCGATCGCGCCAGGGGTGGGCGAACCGGTGTACCAGCCGGCCGGAGAGGCCTCGTCCAACGACGGCGTCTGCACCGTGCCATCAGGATTCTGTCCCAATTGCATCAGGACAGAGTCCACTTCAATCGCGGGGACATTGATCTGAGTGGGCTCGGAGTCGGTCAAGGTCGGGCCGACAACCTGGTCAACCCGCGGAGTCGGCGGATCTGAGATGGGCTCCGGTGAGGGTGTAACGGAGACGGACTCCTGCGATGGGGCTGATACGGCAGCCGAGGCAGGCGGCCGTGGAGGAGGAGGAGGGTTGCCCCACAGGGCGAAGCCGATCGCCGCACAGCCGACGGTGAAGAGCAGAACCGCCGCCGCGGTAGCCAGACGGCTACCGCGACGACGCTTTTCAGCCGGGATAATCACCGGGGATCAAACCGATCTCAGCCTCGTGCGGCAAGACGCCGACGAATCATCACCGCGCCACCTGCCGCGGTCAGGGCCCCGGCACCGAGGGCGAGAAGGCCCATGTCAGCACCGCTCGAAGTGCTGCCACCGCCGGTTTCCACGCCACCGTCAGGCATGTTCGCCTGCGACGCGCTCAGGGCGCCACACAGAGCCGGCGACGTTGCTGCCAAGGGCAGACTCGGAACCAAGTCACTCTTTGCGTCCTGTGCTGCTTTCGTCAGCGTGGCCGGGTCTAGCCCGTGGACCACCACAACCGCCGTGCCTGCCTCCAGCGAGGCCGCGGTGGCGGCATCCAGAGTGAAGGTTCGGTTGTAGTCGTAGTTTGCACCCATCCCGGCAAGCGTTAGATCAGTTCCGGCCGCCGGACTCGTGTCGCCGCTCGTGGACAACGTTGTGCCAATCTCTCCGTAGGACGGCTGACCTTCGGTCGTGCTGATCACACCATCTCCATCGGTGTCAGCTGCCGTGGTGGGACATTCCCCCTTCGCACCGATGTGGATGTGCTGTACGTGCGGGTACGGCTTACCGTCGAAGGTCTCGGCCAGACCCTTGACGGTCTGGGTGACTGTGGCCTGATCACCGGAAACCTCAACGGAGATGGTGCCGCTGCCGTTGCTGCCGTTGATCGCATCGAGCGTCCCCTGGTAGGACGCGTCACCAGTGGCTGCAAAGGCTGGACCACTCGTCAATACGGCGACACCTAAAGCAAACGCGGGCATAAAAAACACTGCTGTTTTCTTATTCATCAAAGTCCCTTACTAGGAGGTAGTTTCGAAAACATATCGGAGCGAAAACATAAAAGAGTATTCTTCAGATGAGTTTGTGCGTACAGGCCTTATATGTCAAGAGTGGCCCTGGCCCTGGTGGCCGACAACTCACAGGACACACTGTTTACTCTGGAAAGAACACGTCGAGAGTTCACTTTTGAGTAAGCAGACGAGGCCGTGAAGCTGATCATCACCACCGGCAAAACGGTCGCGACCGTCACCCGAGAGCGGAGTCAACGAGGCAACCCTGGGCCGCATGGTGACCGCGTTCAAGGCGCTCAACGAAACCCGACGGGCCGAAGTAATGGAGTCTGAAGGGGCCGAGCTGCAGCGGCTACGGCAAAAAGACGCGGATCTGAAGATGGACAGGGCGTGCTTGAAAAAAGCGTCGACCTTCTTCCACCAGGAAGCATCGAATACGAGGTCCAGGCGTATGAATCGATTGGCGTAATAGAGATCAATTTCACCATCACCCGCATGGTCCGCCTCGTCGACATCGGCCGTCCGCCATCGCCGGCGTCGATTGGGGGTGGAAATCATTTCCCGAAGAACTGTCGCCACGACCAGGAAACGCCTAACGATGGCGAGATCTGTCCGAAGAAATAGAAGACCTCCACCACCGCCACCACCCTTGGCCGAAACTTCTGTCGCGGCACCGCCGCCGGCGCCACTCCTCGATCGGGCCTGTCACACCAGTGGACTTCGAGTTGCCAGAGCTAATCGGACCTTCAAAGGTCGACCCGGGCGCTCGCTGGCAGAGCGTCATGAAGCCAGTCTCTAAGCGCCAATTACGTCGCTGCATCACAACATCGCTCGCGGAGCGGATGCCCTACTTAGCTCATATCCTTCGTCATCGGTGAGGCACACCTGCTCGCCAACACCCACCTCAAAATGCTCCGCATGCTCACAAACGTCGACATGGACACCGGATCGCACATCGCGATACGCCTTATCGGGCAGCACACACTTCGGCGTCGGTGAGCTCAAACTCGCGGTGCTCCCAGCGCCAGACCGAAACATCTCCACCCGGAACAATGATCGGGATGAACGCAGCCGATACGACCGATTACATCCGCAGCACCTTGAAGCTGCCGGCCAGTCCAACCCACAATTCGCCAACGACACCATCCACGCCGTCACGCCATCTACCTCGCACCGGAAACTTCCGACAAGGCTTTAACAAACCCGGTCGACGTCACCGACGGTGACCCCGCCACTGTCAAACAACGCGACGGGCGACACCAACGAGCGGGCGTAGGTCTTTGGCAATGTCACTGAGTCGTGGTGGCAGACGGTCGGTTTTTCACAAAAAGGATCGTGAAAATCAGAGCGGCCAGAGCGGTACCAGCGAGGAGAATTAGTCCGATCGCGTAGCTGTTTTCCGCAGCGTTGTAGGTGGCCCCCATCACCAGTGGCGGGAAGTATCCGCCTAACCCACCGGCAGCGCTGACGATGCCACTCACCGCCCCCACTCTGGCGGCCGGTGCGCTCCTCCCGATCCAGGCGAACACTCCCCCAGCACCGAGACCGAGTGCAGACGCCATCGCGACAAAGGTGAGGCCGGCGGGGATCTCGCCATCGGGACGGAGGTTCACCACCCAAGCGAGAACGGCCACCGCCGCCAGCGACCCGATTACCACTGGCTTCGGACCGATGCGGTCGGCAAGAATTCCGCCGATGGGGCGGAGAATAACGGCGGCAACCGCAAACCCAGCCGTTCGTGTCCCCGCGGCAGTGAGGTCGAAATCGTATATCTGGCGGAGATACGTGGGCAGGTAGGTGGAGAAAGCGACGAATCCGCCGAAGACCAGCGCATAGAGAAAACTCATCTGCCACGTCACGCTGAGCCGCGCCGCCGCGGTGAGCTTGGGAAGGAATGGATCAGTGCTGGCCGTGAATCCGGGGGCCTCTGCCATAAGTGTCCATACGCATATTGCGGTGACGAGGAGGAGCGTCGCGATGATGAGGTGAGTTGGAACGTATCCGAGCCATTCCACCAAACGTGGAGTGAAGAAGGCCGACACTGCGGTGCCGCCCATCCCTGCCCCGAAGACGCCGGTTGCAAAGCCTCGGCGGGATGGTTGGTACCACTGGCTCACGAATGGAATTCCCACGGCGAACACGGTTCCGGCTACGCCGAGCAACAGCGCTGCCACGACCAGGAAGGCAAATGCGTTGAGGGTTCCGGCAAGCGCGACGAGCAAGAGGGCGGGGACGGATGCAAGCAGTACCAGTGTGAATAGGAGGCGTCCGCCGAATCGGTCGGTGAGCACGCCCACTGGAATGCGGCCGATCGATCCGACGAGTATGGGCATCGCCACGAGTACAGACGTCTGGGCCGACGAGAGATTCATCGACTCGGTATAGCGGATGCCGAGCGGCGAGACACTCGTCCACGCCCAGAAGCACACGACGGAGGTGAGAGTCGCGAGGGTGAGGTTCACACCCTTGCTGTGGTGTGCCTTCTGCCGTGCAGTCATTTTCGAGCCCATCGGTGTGCCCATTACCCGCACCTCCGATCAGCGTTTGTCCCGGGTGCGATCCTGGGTTCCGATGGGCGCCCACCCGCGGCGCACCGGCCGAATCTGCCCGGGCTCTTGATCTCTGGACCGGTAGACGATGTAGGGCCGGAACAGGTAGTGCAGAGGTGCGGTGAAGGCGTGCACCAGCCGGGTGAAGGGCCACACGACGAACAAAATCATGCCCACGAGGGTGTGAATGTGGAAGGAGAACGGAGCTGCGGCCATGGCCGCGATATCTGGTTGCAGAATGAAAAGCGAACGAAACCAGGGCGACACGGTTTCACGGTAGTTGTGGCCATGCTCGCCGCTGAAAACGCTAGCGAGGGTGGTCCAGAGCCCCAGGACGATCGCGGCGGTCAACACGATGTACATCATCTTGTCGTTGGTGGTCGTGGCCATGAAGACCGGCCCGGTTTTGCGGCGCCGATAGATCAGGATCACAATGCCACCGAGAGTGCAGACCCCCGCAACGCCGCCGACCAGCAGAGCGTTGAGGTGATAGAAGTCCTGGCTCATCCCGAAAAAGAGTGTCCAGGACATCGGGATCACCAGGCCGAAGAAATGCCCGGCGATGACGGCGAGGAACCCGAAATGAAATATTGGCGATCCAATGCGCAGGAGCCGGGATTCGTAGAGCTGGGACGAGCGGGTGGTCCAACCGAATTGGTCGTAACGGTAGCGCCAGATAGTTCCACTGATCAGGATCGCCACCATCACATAGGGGAGAATTCCCCAGAGCAGCACGTCCCACATCACGAGCTCGCGTTCAAAGGAAGCAGGCGCGGGTCGTACGGTTCAAGTCCGACACTTTCGGCGGGGGGGCCGACGCCGGCCATGGCTTGCACGGCCTGCCGGTCGGCGGGCGAGGGGCCTGGAAGTGTGGCGCAAATGCCGTCCATCACGGTGGCGTACGGCGACCCGTGCTCCGTGAGTGAAAGCCGGAGCATTTCGACGCTGGGCCGGTACTGGATGAGCAGGTCCCGGCCTGCTACTGGGCTGGCCACAGCCGCGAACTCGAGCACCAGCGGCAAGAAGTCGGGCAACTCACCGTGCGTATTGGTCAGATAGTCGCTCCCCCGGTACACCTGCTTGAACGCAGCCAGCACGTCGCCCCTGCGCCGGGTGTCGCCATCCGTCCAATAGGACAGGTAGAGCGGATGATGCTTACTGAGGTCGAACGTCTCAACGTAGGAGCGCTGGAGGGTGCCGATCGCGGTGTTCTCAAGGTACGCGATGACCGCGGTGAGATCAGGTGCTGCCGGGCCCTGTTCGGCCAGTGCGGACCGCATCAACTCGCACCTTCCCACGAGTTGAGCGTCCGGATACGACAGGCACCACGAGGCAGCCTGGTAGAAGACCCGCAGCGCCAGGCTATGAGCTGCAGCCCGGTCACGCCTCACAGCGCACCGCCATCCGTCGGTGGGCGCAAATCAGCCGGTGACGGCGGTGCAGCGCGCGGCTGGTCGCGTTTCTCGGAGAAAGAACCCACGGGGCTTCCGTTGCCGTCCCAGTTGAGGAGGTTTACGCGGCCCCGGAGCGACTGCTCGCCGGCGGGAGTGTCGGAAGTCTGCCGATCTTTGAGCGCGTAGAAGTTCTCCACGGCGACGGGCGTCGGTCGACCACTCGCCTCCCCGAACGGCGAGTCTTCATACATGCCCGGCCCGCCCTCGAAATCGACCGAGCAGCCCATCTCCTCCAGGTCATGCGCCTGCTCGACGTGCGCCTTGGGGATAACGTAGCGCTCGTCGTACTTTGCGATCGCCATCAGCCTGTACATTTCATACATGTTGCCTGGCGTCATCCCCACAGCCGCGGGGATCGACGGGTCAGGTTTTTGTCCCATCGTGATGCCGCGCATGTAGGCGCGCATCGCCGCGAGTTTGCGCAAAACCTCGGTGATCTTGTCGGTGTCGCCAGCGGTAAAAAGTTCGGCGAGGTACTCGACGGGAATGCGCAGCGCGTCGATGGCGCCAAAGAGGTTGCCGTTGTCTTCGGCATCGTGGCCCTGTTCGCTCAGGAGATCGACAATGGGAGACAGCGGGGGCACGTACCAGACCATGGGCATCGTGCGATACTCCGGGTGCAGCGGTAACGCCACCTTGTACACCTTCGCGAGAGCGTACACGGGCGATTTCCGTGCGGCGTCCAGCCAATCGCTGGGAATGCCTTGGTCGAGGGCGGCAGCGGCCACTTCGGGGTCGTTCGGGTCGAGGAGCACGTCCATCTGCGATTCGTACAGGTCGGTGACATCCGTCACCGCTGCGGCGTCGGTGACGCGGTCGGCGTCATAGAGGAACAAGCCGAGATAGCGGAGGCGCCCGACACACGTTTCGGAGCAGACTGTGGGGAGGCCAATTTCCACCCGCGGATAACAGAAGGTGCACTTCTCGGCTTTGCCGGTTTTGTGGTTGAAGTAGATCTTCTTGTACGGGCAGCCGGTGATGCACTGGCGCCAGCCGCGGCACTTGTCCTGATCGACGAGCACAATGCCGTCTTCCACGCGCTTGTAGATGGCACCGGATGGACACGATGCCATGCAGGAAGGGTTGAGGCAGTGCTCACAGATCCGCGGAAGGTAGAACATAAAAGTTTGTTCAAAGGCGAACTTAATCTTGTCCTCCGACTCCCTCCGCACCTTCTCCACGATGGGGTCAAGGTGACCCATCTCAGGGGCGCCGCCGAGGTCGTCGTCCCAGTTCGCCGACCAACTGATTTTGGTGTCCTCGCCCGTGATCAAGGATTTCGGGCGGGCCACTGGGAAGTCGTCTCCCAGCGGTGCGTCGATCAGTGTTTTATAGTCATAGGTCCAGGGCTCGTAATAATCCTTCAACTCGGGCTGCACGGGGCTTGCGAAGATTCCGAAAAGCTTCTTCAGGCGTCCGCCCCCCTTCAGCACAAGTCGGCCCTTCTTGTTTAGCTGCCAACCGCCCTTCCACTGTTCCTGGTCCTCGTAGCGTCGCGGGTACCCCTGCCCCGGCCGGGTTTCCACGTTGTTGAACCAGACATATTCGGTTCCGGCGCGATTCGTCCACGCCTGTTTGCAGGTCACCGAGCAGGTGTGGCACCCGATGCATTTGTCGAGGTTCATCACCATGCCCATTTGAGCCATCACGCGCATCAGTACCGCACCTCCTGGGAACGCTTTCGGATTGTGGTGACCATGTCACGCTGGTTCCCGGTTGGGCCCAGATAGTTGAAGGCGTACGACAGCTGCGCATACCCGCCAATTAGGTGGGTGGGTTTGACGAGCAGGCGGGTGGGCGAGTTGTGAATTCCGCCCCGGCGGCCCGTCGCCTCCGACTTGGGTACATCGATCGTGCGCTCTTGCGCGTGGTAAACGTAAACGACTCCCGCGGGCATCCGATGGCTGACCACGGCGCGGCACACGTACACGCCGTTGAAGTTGACACACTCGATCCAGTCATTGTCAGAGACCGAGATGGCCGCCGCATCCATGGGGCTAATCCAAGCCGTCGGTCCTCCCCTCGATAGAGACAGCATAAAAAGGTTGTCCTGATATTCTGAGTGGATCGACCACTTCGAGTGTGGAGTCAGATAGCGCACTGTGATCTCGGTTGTTCCGTTCGGGCCAAACCGAGGTTCGCCAAACAGGCGCTGCATATCCAGCGGTGGTCGGTAAATCGGGAGGGCCTCCCCGAGGTCGCGCATCCAGTCGTGGTCGAGGAAGAAGTGCATCCGGCCGGTGAGGGTGTGCCAGGGTTTCAGCCGCTCGACGTTGATCGTGAACGGGGAATACCGACGCCCACCAGTCTCCGACCCGGACCACTCAGGCGAAGTGATGACAGGGACGGGCCCCGCTTGCGTCTGCGCAAAGGTCACCCGCTTCTCTTCGGATCCCTCGGCAAGGTCGACGAGCTTCATGCCGGTCTGCTCTTCCAGTTCGCGAAACCCCTGCACGGCCAGTTCGCCATTGGTGGTGCCGGAAAAGCTCAGGATGGCCTGGGCGAACTTCGCATCGGTATCGATGGCCGGGCGGCCGTTCCCCGCACCACCGAGCATCACCCCGTTGCTTCGGGCGAGCCGCTCGATCTCGTGCCCCATCCGATAGGTGATGTTCTTCACGGTGAAACCGCGTTCCTCCGCGAGGGGTCCAACCGTGGCTAGCTTCTCCGCGATAGCGGTGTAGTCCCGTTCGACGATCGAGAAGACAGGCATATTTTGACCGGGGACCGCCGGTATATCGGTGTTCCGCCAGTCGCGCACCACTCCACCCGGCTGCGCTATCTCCCCCGGCGTATCGTGTTGCAGCGGCACACTGACCAGGTCCCGTCGGGTGCCGAGGTGCGTCACCGCCTGCCGGGAAAACTCCTCGGCGAGCAGTCGAAACGTGTCAAAGTCGGTTTTCGCCTCCCACGGTGGGTCGATTGCGGGGCTGAAGGCGTGCACGAAGGGGTGCATGTCGGTAGAGGAAAGGTCGTGTTTTTCGTACCAAGTTGCAGCCGGAAAGACGATGTCCGACAACAGTGTGGTTGACGTCATCCGGAAATCAGCTGAGACGAGCAGGTCCAGTTTTCCTTCCGGAGCCTCGTCGTGCCATTTCACATCACGCGGTCGGGCAGCGTTCATGTGGTCGGCACCCATCACGTTGTTGTGAGTGCCGAGAAGGTTGCGCAAAAAGTACTCGTTGCCCTTGGCAGATGAGCCGAAAAGGTTGGAGCGCCAGAGCACCAGGGTGCGCGGCCAATTTTCGGGAGCGTCGATATCGTCGATGGCGGGGGTCAGCCGCCTGCTTTTGAGGGCATCGGCGATCCAGGTGGGGGCGTCGGGCGCCTCCCCCGCATCCACCGCCGCTTGCGCCTCATCGGCGAGGTCAAGCGGGTTGCGGTCGAACTGAGGGTAGAACGGCATCCAACCGAGCCTGTTCGACTGCGCGATCGTGTCCGCGGTGTGCATACCGTCGAAGTGCCCATCAGCGAGAGGGGACTTGAGCGAGTCGGCCGAGTACCCATCTGAGCGCCATTGGTCGGTGTGCATGTACCAATACCCGGTACCGATCATGGTGCGCGGCGGTCGACTCCAGTCCAGAGCGTTAGCGAGAGAAATCCATCCCGTGATCGGACGGGTTTTCTCTTGGCCGACGTAATGCGCCCATCCGCCGCCGTTTCGCCCCATGCATCCGGTGAGCATCACGAGCGAGAGAACCGCACGGTAGGTGGCGTCACCGTGGAACCACTGGCAGATACCGGCCCCCATAATGATCATGGACCGCCCCTTCGATTCCTCAGCGTTGCGGGCAAATTCTCGCGCCACCCGGATGCACGCGGCGGCCGGCACGCTCGTGATCTCCTCCTGCCAGGCCGGCGTGTACGGCGTCGACGCGTCGTCGTAGTCGGTCGCCCAGTCGCCCGGCAGTCCTGGACGCCCAACCCCGTATTGAGCGAGCATCAGGTCGAACACCGTGGTTACCAGGTGCCCGGCCACTCGCCGGACGGGAACGCCGCGAGTCACGATCGACCCCTCCCCGGAGGGTGCCTCGAAGCAGGGCATCCGGATCTCAGCGGTCTCCGGGGGCTGGCCTGAGACGGACTCATCGAGAAGGCTCAACGCCGGGTCGACACCCTCGAGGTCGAGGTTCCACTTGCCCTTACCCGCTTCACCGTACCGGTAGCCGATGGAACCATTGGGCACCACGGGAGCGCCAGTGGCTGAGTCAAGCAAGACCGTTTTAAACGCAGCATCCGGAATATGCGCCTTGTCGGGCAAGTCAGCCGCCATCAAAAATTTCGTGGGCACCAGCCCACCGCCAGCGTGCTCCTCGAGCCGGACAAGGAAGGGCAGATCTGTGTAGCGGCGCACATAGCCGCTGAAATAGGGCACCTGCCGGTCGACGAAGAATTCCTTGAGCATCACGTGCCCCATCGCCATCGCAAGCGCCGCGTCAGTGCCGGCCTGGGCGGGCAGCCACTCGTCGGCGAACTTCGTATTGTCGGCATAGTCGGGGCTGATCGCGACCACCTTTGTGCCGCGATACCGCACCTCCGCCATAAAGTGCGCGTCAGGCGTGCGCGTCACGGGAACGTTTGATCCCCACATCATCAGATAGGTGGAATCCCACCAGTCACCTGATTCAGGCACGTCTGTCTGGTCGCCGAACACCTGCGGAGAGGCCACGGGAAGGTCGGCATACCAGTCGTAAAAAGACGTCATCACCCCGCCGATGAGCTGGATGAACCGGTTACCCGCCGCGTGCGACACCATAGACATGGCCGGGATCGGGGAGAACCCGGAACACCGATCCGGACCGTACTTCTTGATCGTGTGGACGTGGGCGGCGGCGGCGATTTCGATCGCCTCCTGCCACGGAATCCGGACGAGCCCGCCCTTCCCTCGCGCTTGCTGGTAGCAACGACGTCGTTCAGGGTCGTCCACAACGTCGGCCCAAGCGAGCACGGGGTCCTGGAGACGAACCTTCGCCTCACGGTACATTTCGACGAGAACTCCACGGGCGTACGGATACCGCACCCGCGTGGGTGAGTAGGTGTACCAACTGAACGCCGCACCACGGGGGCACCCCCGCGGCTCGTACTCCGGACTGTCGGGGCCCACCGACGGGTAATCCGTCTGCTGCGACTCCCAAGTGATAATGCCGTCCCGAACGTAAACCTTCCACGAACACGACCCCGTGCAGTTCACCCCGTGGGTGGAACGCACCACCTTGTCATGGCTCCACCGGTCGCGGTAGAACACATCGCCCTTGCGCCCGCCTTCACGGAACACTGCGCGCCCATCATCTGTTTGGTCCCACCGAGTGAAAAAACGGCCTAGCGCCAACATGGTGTCCGACGCTTTTCCGTCCAAACCGGCAGGCACTGGAGCAGCTGCCATGGGGAGATTCTATATATCGCCCTTGCAGTCCGCTAGTAGTGCCCGTGAACGCGGATGGTCAACACCTAACACGAGACTGTCATCCTGGGAAACAGGGTTGAACCGGGTTTCTCAAAAACACCTCACTTCTTAATCCAGGACGCCATGGATAGTAGAGCTAAGTGTTCGCACTGACGTCGGTTGAGAAGACGTACTTCAGCAGCGTCCGCAAGGAAGTGCGCCGTGCGTGGAGGGCTGCGGCTCGCCAGGCAATTCGTTTCGGCGTCCGACGGTTTTAAGCTGCCCCTTCCGCGGAGCGGTGATGGTGACACGGTTTGCCTCTGTGCTCATCAGCTCAGCATTCTCCCAGCGAACCCCTATTGTCTCTGTAGCACATTTCGTATTGCCTCCAACGAACCGCCCCGATTAAGAGGAGAGACCATGCCCTTCATCACCGCCCCGGATCACAACGGTCCCGACGTCGAACTGCACTACGAAGACGTCGGAGCCGGTAAGCCCGTCGTACTGATCCACGGTTGGCCCCTGAGTAGTAGGTCCTGGGAGGGGCAGGTACCCGCACTGGTCGAGGCCGGCTACCGGGTCATCACTTTTGACCGTCGCGGGTTCGGCCAGTCGTCACAGCCTTGGGATGGGTACGACTACAACACGTTCGCCGCCGACCTGAAGGCCGTGATCGATACCCTCGATCTGCGGGAGGTCACCCTCGTCGGATTCTCGATGGGCGGTGGAGAGCTCGCTCGATACGTCAGTACCTATGGCACCGCCCGCATCGCCAAGCTCGTCTTCGCCAGCGCCGTGCCGCCTTACCTCTGGAAATCGGATGACAACCCTGACGGGGGCGTCGACGCCGATTTGGCTCAATGGTTCCACGACGGCTTGACCGGAGACCGGCCGGCGTTCCTGCACGAATTTTTGCAGATGTTCTTCACCGCCGGCAAGCCGTCCCCGGTCAACACTCCAAAGGTTAGCTCCGAGCAGATTGCCTATAATCTCGACATCGCTCAACTGGCATCGCCGAAGGGGACGCTCGACTGCGTAACCGCATTCTCCACTACCGACTTCCGCGACGACCTTACGAAAATCACGGTGCCGACTCTGGTCATCCACGGTGACTCCGACACCATCGTGCCATTCGAGGTGAGTGGCAAACGTACTCACGAGGCCATTGCCGGCAGCAAACTCGTCGTGATCACAGACGCCCCGCACGGGGTCACCGTTTCGCACAAGGACGAATGGAACCAGCACGTACTCGCATTCCTCGCGAAATAGCCAACCGCGTAAGGACCTCGCCGACGGGGTTACGTACCCTTTAAGCAGGATTATTTCGCCTTGTGATAGGTCGTAGCCATGCATGAATAGCCCGACACTAAAGTCTTGTCCCGGGCTTTCTTATCCGCGTCCTTCCGAGCCAGAGCGGCCGCGTCGGCCTCCAATGCAGCGCGCGCCTCGGCAAGTTTCACCAGGCGGGACTCCCGCCGCGCGAGCTCCGGCGGCAACTCATCGCCGCGTTTGTCTTTCCCGAACCGCGCATTCTCGGCAACGCCGATCGCGTCCGCGTCAGCCAGCAGCGCGGAGACTTCAGCGGCGAGGACCTTCTGCTTCTCTGTCAACCGACCGTGACTCATCGCCTTGCGCAGGGACGCGTTCGCGCACACCTTCGTGCCGTCCAACGCGACCTGCCCGAGCGATACCATCCCGGCAGTGCGGCCGAGTTCCAACGCCTGCAAGAACACGTTCCCCAAGCTGGAGAGGTGGCGTTTCCGGAACTGGGCAATGGAACGAAAATCTGGGGCCTGCTGCGCGGCCAACCAGCGAAACGCGACCATATCCACGCGGACCCGTGCCAGCTCCCGCGATGACCGGATCCCGACGCAATACCCGTAGAGCAGGACACGCACCATCAGCCGGGGGTCATACGGCGGCTGTCCCTTCGACTTTGCATACGACGCGTAAACCTTCGTCAGGTCGAGCTGGGTTTCGACGATATCCGCGATGAAGGGAGAGAGGTGATTCTGCGGCAACCACTCAACCAGCGATGTGGCACCAACATCACCGCCGCCGGCTCGAACACTCAAAACCGTTTATTCACATTCGCGCCAGCCTCAACACCGTCATCCACGACCAGGTCAACATGCTCAAGCTTCGTCGCGGGAAACAGACCATCCGAATCGCTCACAAGTAGTTTTCCAGACCCCATACCAAAGCCCGGGAACGCGACCGGCGTTTTAAACACTGCTACGACTGGCCCACGCTCCTAAGGCTTGTCGCTGACCCCGTTGCCGAGTCCGGGGACTCCCCCGCGCTACCCCGACTGCTCGCCGAACTGAAGGTTTCCGTGTTGCCTTCCAAGGATGCCCAGACCGGGTCCGCGCGGACAAGGCGTACCCGTGCCGGGTCATCTGCACCCAACTATGCAACCGCAGCATCCCTCGCGGTCACCAAGCCCGACGACCAGATTGGACACGCGTTGTGCCGAGGATCCCGCGGCAGGCGCCCGCCACGATTGGACAACGATTATTGCGCCACCCCTGTGGCGCTGCGCGCGCTTCCCGTATAGGTCACCGCGGTGGCGTTGGTCGTCTCTACGCTTCGGTCAGACGGTGTCGGCGCAGAACCGCCCATGTTCCGCGTCGCTGGCCGCGCTGAGCCCGCAGTCAGAGCCATTGCCGTCACCCGCGCAGAGGTTGTGCGGCCAGCACCCAGCTGGCCGCACAACTCCTCGGTTCAGTGGATGGTGATGTTGCCGCCCCTGAGGGCCACCGGCGTCGAACCCGTGGTGAAGACCACGGTACCGGAGGGGTTCTTGATCACGACCTTGATCGTGTCGCCCTTTTTCCCTCCTGAGGCCCCGTTGTCCACGACCGACACCTGGAAGGTGTAGCCCGCGGTGCCGTTCCACTTCCCGCCGCCGGTCCACGTCGCCGTGTTCCCTGAGACGACCAGGCTGATCGCGGTGTTGCCGTGGAACTTGGCCTTGTCGGCCTTGGCGCGCAACTGGAACTGTCCCTTGAAGCCGGTGGCTTCGGGGATCACGTTGAACCCGAATGACGTACGGCCCGTCGAGATGGATGTCCAACCGCCACCGGTCACCTTGGCCCCGGTGGCCTGGACGGTAACCAGCGTGTCGGCAGCAGTCGCAGATCCCAGGTAGTAGTCGTTGCCAGCGAACTCGGCCTTGACCGCGTACACGCTCGAGGCGAGCGGCACGGTGATGCTGGCCACTCCGCTGGCGTTGGTCGTCGCGGAGAACGTCTGCGTC
The DNA here is from genome assembly GCF_004403145.1 of Cryobacterium sp. TMT1-62. Lineage (NCBI taxonomy): Bacteria > Bacillati > Actinomycetota > Actinomycetes > Micrococcales > Microbacteriaceae > Cryobacterium > Cryobacterium sp. TMT1-62. The sequence goes on from NZ_SOGZ01000040.1 coordinate 21,866, forward strand.
ACCATGTTCGAGTCGGTCACGGTAAAGACGACCGTCTTGTTCGACAGGTCACCGAGATGCGAATCGTCATGACACCGAGGCTGCTCCGCCTACGACGCCTAGTGAGCGGAGAGGTCAGCCGCTTCCCCGAACTGGCCCAAGCCCTATTCGAAAACGGTCCCCGACGATCGATCCAATCATTGGCCATCGTCATCTCCAAGCTCGTACAGCGCGGACTCCTGAGCACACCGAGCCCAGCAGTAGCAGCCACGACCCTGAATTGGCTGGTACTCGCCGCGCTGGTCAACGAAGCCATGCTCCTGGGCGACGAGGCCCTCCCGACGACCACCGCAATGAGGGCCCATGCAGCGGAGGCCACGCGCGTATTTCTCACCGCCTACGCCAGCGATTCCGGTCTCGACGATCTGCGCTGAGACTGACGAGGAAGACTGGGAACACGCACGACCGGCCACAATGCGCCAACGCGATACCGCCGCTTAGCTTTGCGACTCACACACTTGTTCGGGGGTCTGTCGGACTGGTCTCCCGGCTGCTAGACAAAACCCGTATGGATGGGCGCCTGGGCGAATTGACGTGGGGCAACATGGGGCATGGTCCTAGAGACTGGAACCCGCCGGGATATTGGGACGCACCGAGGGCCGCCACATCGTCGATGAGCAGCTCGTCGAGGATGTCAGCGCGGGTGTGGGTGGCGCCCTTCCGTGGGTTCGCGCCGACGCTCCCGATCATGGCTTGGATGACGTCGCCGCCCTCTTCATTGACCTTCGCGATCCGCCCAGCGTCCGGCGGTATAGGCCGCGCCGACACCTGCAAATACCTCTCCCGCGGGCGGAAGGGCGAACGAACCGATGCTCGTGATCGTTCCCGCGACACCATCGGCGAGAGCCCACCTGTCGTCTGAGCTGACGTCGCCGTCCAACATCCCGTTGACGCCGGTAGCCATGTTGAGAACGCCCACACCGACCCCGAGAACCGAGAACACCGAAGCCCTTGCCGATCCGCGCTATCCCGGCGAGATGCTGAACAGATACTGCAGCTCGTGCACCCAGAAACCGATGTCATCCACATTCGGGGACGCCGGCGTCGCGGGTAACGAAGACGTGGGGGTCATCGTTTCGGTATCGGTCATGTTCATCCTCTCCCGTGGAAAGTCGTACGGTCACGCATTCATTGCGATGTGGACATATGGCGGACGCCGCGAAGTGTCGACGAGATGACGTCCCTCGTCGCTGGCGGGTACCAGTCCCCGGCGATGATCGACAGCAGACCCGTCTCTCCACGGTACGTGCCGTTGTTACGCAGCAGGTCGATGACCGCCCCGATTCGGGGATCCGACACCGTTGCTGGCAGGGTCCGCGCCCGCGCCAGAACGGACTTGCGCTCGAGGAACACAGACTCGTCAGCGATCTCGAGTCGATCACGTCCGGTCGGATAGCCGCCGGTTTCGCGTACGACCCCGCGCTCGACGAGTGCCACATAGAGGTGGGGCACCACGGCGACAGTCACCGGCTGAAGCACCTTGTAGGCGAATGGGGGTCGTCGCCGAGCAGATACCGCTGCAAGGGCGTCATCCAACATGGCGGACCCGGTCGGCGAGTCGTCGACGACCACGAGGCGGGCGTTGTCAGCGGGCTCGGTTAGAAATCCGGCCTTCGGGTCTGTCAGGATGCGTCCTTCGAGCGCGAGTTCGATCAAAGCGCCGGCGCCCGGCATGATCTGGTCGGGTTCGAGCTGTCCCGGCCTCTGCTGGAGCATCAGCTGGACGTCTTCGGCGATGCTCGGCATCGACGTGGTGGCGTCTGTCATGGTCCTATTCTTTCAGGCCGACGGGGCAAGGTCACCATGGCCACGCATCCTCGACGAAGTCGCCTACTGCTTCGGCGCCATCAGAGACGGCATTTCCGACGTCCGATGCGACATCGGATACGACCCCCGCCGTCGCCTGTCCGAAGTCGCCGATCTTGTCGATCTCCCGATTTGCCGAATCGGGGAGGAGTCCCCAGCGGGAATGTCGCTGCTCAAGGTCGATGAGCTGCTGACTCTTTCTCCGACGGACGGCCGAGGCTCATGGTTTGGCCCGGCGCCGGTAGATCGTGGGGCCCGTGTCTCCGAACTCCTGGAGGGAGTTCGATAGATCGAGGAGGTTCTCCAGCGACAGGCTGAGCCGGTCGAGTTTTTGTCACGACGAGCGGATCGCCGGTCCGGTTCGCTGAGCGAGCGCCTTGTGGCCTTGCCCACGGTTAGTGGATACGGGGTTACGCAGCTTTAGCGAAGACCGCGTTCTGGTTTGAGTATTGCAGTTCGAAGTCGACGGGGCTGATCTGGCCGAGGGATGTGTGCCGGCGGCGCCGGTTGTAGCGGTCTTCGATCCAGGCGCCGACTTCCCGGGATACCTTGTTGTTGCTGGGCTAGACGCGTCGGTGGTAGAACTCGGTCTGGAGCGTGGCGAAGAAACTTTCCGCCATCGCGTTATCCCAGCAGACCCCGGTGTAGCCCATCGACCGGGTGATGCGGTGCGCTTTAGCGAACGCGGTGATCTGCGCTGACGCGTATTTGGTGCCGCAATCGGAAAGAAAGATCACCTGCTCGGGCCGCTCACCGCAGAGCGCCATGGCCATGACCAGGGCGTCCTGGATGAGGTCGGTTCGCATGTGGTCGGCGATGGCCCAGCCGATCACGCGGCGCGAGTGCGCGTCGATCACGGTGGCTAAATACAGCCACCCTTCCCAGGTCCTCAGGTGGGTGATATCGCCCACCAGACCTGGTTCAGAGCCCCGGTATCCCACTGCCGTTTGACGGCGTCGACCGGATAGGCGTCCTCGGTTTGGCTGACCGTGGTGGTGCGCCAGCGTTTGGGGCTGATGCTCACCAACCCAGGCGGCGCATGGTGCTGGCCACGGTCGCGCGCTGAGTTGCCCCTAACGTGGCGACAGCTTGCGAAGGGCACCGGCCTTATGCGCGGCTTCGGCATCCGTTTTCTCAGATTTCACGATAAATGCAGGGTCATCTTTCGAGGCGTGGAACGTTTTGCCCGCGAAGTCAAAATCGCTCGTCTTCTTCTCGATTACCTCCCCCTGAGTTCGCCCCTGAGACGTCGCCCAACTGACCCGGTCGCCTGTGCTGAAGTCTGTCATCCTTGAAGCATACGGACGGAGACGGACCTGGGCTAGAGGGGTGGGCTGAGTGTCATGTTCCTGTCTGTTCTAAGGAATGATCGTGCCCGCGTAATTCGTTTTCCACGCTTGATTTGCCACGCGCTCGTGACGGCCCTCGGTTACGTCCCCGTGAGTGGTGTGGTTTCCCGCTCTTGAGTGTTGCTTCGTCAACGTGAAGAGCCACCGTGGGATGGTCAGTGAGTACCGATCAAAGAACTCACAAAGGACACCACACGATGGCTCTAGACCAGTCTGCCCTGCTCGACCTGCTGGGAGAACTCAAACTCACCGATGTCACCGACCGAATCCGCGTCGCGACCGAAACTCTCTACCAAGAACTGATCGATGCGGAGGCGACCGCGTTCATCCGTGCCGCCCCGTTCGAGCGCTCGGGCGACCGCATCACCTACCGCAACGGCACCCGGCCGCGGACGTTGACGACGACGGCCGGGGGCCTCGATCTGAAGATCCCGAAGCTGCGCGCCGGCTCCTTCTTCCCCGCGCTGCTGGAGCGCCGCCGTCGGGTCGACCAGGCGTTGTTCGCTGTCGTGATGGAGGCTTATGTCCACGGTGTATCGACCCGGAAGGTCGACGACCTGGTCAAGGCCCTCGGAGCGGACACGGGGATCTCGAAGTCGGAAGTGTCCCGGATCTGCGCGGGCCTGGATGCCGAGGTGGCCGAGTTTCGCGACCGCACCCTCGCCGCCCAAGACTTCCCCTACGTCTTCCTCGACGCGACCTACTGCAAAGCGCGCGTCGGGCACCGGATCGTGTCCCAGGCCATCGTCGTCGCGGTCGGCGTGGCTGCCGACGGGCGCCGGGAAGTCCTCGGTTTCGACGTTGGCGACAGCGAGAACGAGGGCTTTTGGACCAGCTTCCTGCGGTCGTTGAAGACTCGCGGCCTCGACGGGGTCAAGCTGGTTATGTCTGACGCGCACACCGGCCTGAAGAAGGCCATCGGGACCGTGTTCCAGGGCGCCGGCTGGCAGCGCTGCCGGGTGCACTTCATGCGCAACGTCCTCGCCGTGGTGCCGAAGGGATCGCAGGACATGGTCGCCTCGATCATCCGCACCATCTTCGCCCAGCCGGACCGCGAGCACATCGAGAAGCAGTTCCGAGAAGTCACGACCATGCTCGGCCGATCGCACCCGAAGGTCGCGGCGATGCTCGTCGACGCGCTACCCGACCTCCTCGCCTTCGCCGGCTTCCCGCGGCGACACTGGCGCCAGATCTGGTCCACGAACCCGCTCGAACGGGTGAACAAGGAGATCAAACGCCGCACCGACGTCGTCGGCGTGTCCCCCAACACCGCGGCCCTGCTGCGCCTGGCCGGGTCGGTGTTGATCGAGCAGCACGACGAGTGGGAAGCCGGCGAACGCCGCTACTTCTCCGAGGCCTCGATGCTCGAGCTGGCCGTCATGAACAACCCCATTGAGGTCCTCGACGAGGCGGTGATCCTCCCCGAACTCGCCGCCGCCTAAACTAGAACCACTGACCTGCATGGTGTTGAGAAATTCCACCACTCAGCGGGACGTGACCGAGCAGGATGCCTTGGCGCCCCTGCCAACGATCCAAGACGATGCCGACCCCCGAGAGCTGTGGGTTGAGTTGACTGGACTATCAGTGGGCCGCCTGTTACCGGAACAGATCCACTGCCGCACCTCTCGTCACCGTTTTGACACGAAGCGTGCTGGAGCAGGCACTCCAAATAGAGGACTGAAGCTTGCGTCTGAAACACGCACAGCGCAGAACGCACAGCTGTGCAGGCGTTCGTCGTTCCGATGTCTGCGCCTCTCTCTACGCTTGAGATTGCCGAACCTCGCGGCGAAACGAAGGCAAAGGAGCCTGATATGCGCGTACTTTGATACCACTCCACGAATGCAACCGATCCCGACGTGCACCACACTCACGACAACTGCCCCAGCGGACAGCAGATCCCCGCCTATAACAAGCGGCCCGGCACCAACAACTGGCCACTATGTGAGCACTGCGCCGGCATGTGATCGAAAGGGGAGGTATCTCAACTACCTCCCCCCGAGATCCCTGCAGGGATCTCGGCGCCGAGCCGCCAGCACTTCGCCTCCCGCCTGTCCGCTCGCTGGGCCCGACCTTGCGCGACGCTCCGCAGTACCGAGGCCAGACGTGTGCCACGGGAAGTCTCAGAAAAGTACAGTTTTCCAAGACACCAAGCGAGCCTGGATCTTGCTCGTCACTTCCCGTTAAATCTCGGGGTGCCTGAACGTCTCAGAAAGTCATCTCATCACAATTCATATCTCACCGTTCTGGTTGGGGTTTTTCGAGGCAGAGTGGGGCGTATGAGATTGCTCCGCTACACCCGCATCAACACTTCGAGCCAGGACGCTCAACTCCAGCTGGATGCGCTTATCGCCGCCGGGGTGCAGAAGCGAGATGTGTTCGCCGATGTCACGTCTGGGAGTAAGACCGCGATTGAGCGGCCGGGGATGAAGAAGCTGCTCGAGCCCAACACCCTCACATAACTACACGATCAAGGGATACGAAGAAAGTAACGGGGCGAACGGAGGAACCTGCACTCCTACCGGGGGTTGGTCAGGGGCGCGGCGAAGAATTCTCGCTCGTGCGCGGCCGAGGCGCGGAACGCCTGAGCCATGCGGCGCCGGGCCGGTTCAGCCGCTGCTGCGGCGGCGGCGGTAACAAACTTGATCGCACGTGCGGTGGAAGCGGCGAACTCCTCATCCGCGTAGGTGTCCAGCCAGCTGCGGTACGGATGCGCGTCGTGCGAGAGCGGATACAGCCGCGTGCCGACATCCTGGTACATCCAGAAGCACGGCAGCAGCGCCGCGGCGAGGACGCCGTAGTCGCCGCTCGCGCCAGCGGTCGACAGGTGGTTGAGGTAGGCCGTTGTCGTATCGCTGGGCTGCACGCCGGTCAGGGTCTCCTCGGCGATCCAGCTGGAGTGCAGGTCGAGTTCGGCGGCAATCGCGCCGTGCGCGCTGGCCGCCCAGAACGCCTGCTCGGTGGCGGTCGGGGCGAGCCGGCTCGCGACGGCCAGCATCCGGGCGTAGTCGCGCAGGTACAGGGCATCCTGGGCGAGGTACCAGATGAAGGCGTCCCGGTTCAGGGATCCGTCCCCGAGCGCTCGGATAAACGGCAGCTCGTCGGTGTCGGTGCGGATGTCACGGATGTCGTGCCACCATTCCTCGGCGACCTGGGCCGGGCTGGGGCTGGTGTGCAGGCCGCCGCGCTGCCACAGGCCGGCAAAATGCTGGATCGGTCCGTGGCCAGAGCCAACCTGCAGGTCGCCAGAGTGGGCGATGCTCTCGCTCAACCATAGTTTCGCCTCGGCTACCGCGTCCCCCCAATCTGCCAGGCTCGGCCCTACCGTGCCGGCCCGAGCCGCTACCCGGGTCGCGACAGCGGAGGAGAAAGAACACCCGGTTCCGTGGGTGTTCGGGGTGTCGATCCGCAGCCCGGGAAACTCCCGCACGGTGTGGGCGCCGACGAGGGCGTCTGGTACGAGGTCACCGGCGAGGTGTCCGCCCTTGGCCAGCACGAGGACCCCGTACGTCTCGGCGACGTGCTGCGCCTGGCGCAGCACCGCCGACCAGCTCGTCGCCACGGGAGAACCGACAAGGATGGCCAGCTCCGGGATGTTGGGCGTCACCAGGTGCACGACGCTCAGCAGGTCGCGCAGAGCCTCCTCAGCATCCTCGGTTAGCAGGCGGTCGCCGCTAGTGGCGATCATCACCGGGTCGAGCACTACGAGCCCAGGCTTCACTTGGCCGAGCCACCCGCTCACGGTGCGGGTGACGTTCACGTCGGCCAGCATCCCGATCTTGACGGCATCGATGTCGACGTCGTCGCTCACGGCGTGCAGCTGCTCGCGCAGGAAGGAGACCGGCGGCACGTGCACCGAGCGCACACCGTGGGTGTTCTGCGCGACCAGTGCGGTCACCACGGCCATACCGTAGCCCCCGTTCGCCGCAATGCTTTTGAGGTCGGCCTGAATGCCCGCTCCGCCGGTCGGGTCGGTACCAGCAATGCTCAGCACGCGGGCAATGCGGGGGGATGCGCCGGTCATGCCGTCACGCCCCACGCGGCTCGCAACTCGCGGGCCGCCTGCTCCGGATGCGGTGCCGCACAAATCGCCGACACCACGGCGACGCCCGCCGCTCCGCACTCACGGAGGGCGGCCAGGTCGCGCAGGCCGACCCCGCCGATGGCCACGCTCGGCAGCGTGCTGACCCCGACCAGGCGTGCGAACTCGGCCAGCCCCAGGGCAGGGGGCGCGTCGCTCTTGGTGCGTGTGGCGTGCAGTGCGCCAATGCCGACGTAGTCGATCAGGGCAGGATCCTCGGCCGCGCGGCGCAGCTGGGCATCCGTCGATGCGCTGAGCCCGATCACCGCGTCACCCCCGATGAGGTCGCGCACCGCGCCGACGGGCAGGTCGGATTGCCCGACGTGCACCCCGATCAGCCGGCGCCCGGCGGCACGGGCGGCCAGGAACACGTCGACCCTGTCGTTCACGATCAGCGCCACGGTGTCGGGCAGCACATCCGCGATGCGCAGCACGGTGTCGAGGAACTCCCGCCCGGCGGTCTCCTTCTCACGCACCTGCACGGCGCTCACGCCTCCGGCAACGGCGTGCCGCACCACGTCCACGATGCTGCGCCCGGCCGCCGCGGCCTGCCCCGAGTCTGTCACCAGGTACAGCGACAGGTCGAGGATCATCGGAGCACCGCCCGGCGTGCGATGTCCTGCGCGTTGACGGTGGCTAGGGCGTCCACAAAGGCGACAGCGAAGCTGCCCGGACCGGCGGCGGACTCTGCCGCGAGCTCGGCCGCGACGGTGTACACCGTGGCCGCGGCCACCGTGGTGAAGAACCTGTCGGCGTCGACCGTGGCGAACGCGGCCATGACCGCGCCGAGGGCGCAGCCCCCGCCGGTGACGCGGGTGAGCAACGGATGCCCGTTGTCGATGTGCACCAACTCACGGCCATCCGTGATGATGTCGACCGGCCCGGAGACGGCGATCACCCCACCGGTCATCCCGGCCAGCGCGTGCGCCGCGGCCAGGGCGGCATCCACCTCGTCGGATGAATCCACCCCGCGGCCGCCAGATCCGGCGCCCGCCAACGCGATTATCTCCGACGCGTTTCCGCGCACCACCGTGGGTCGCAGGTCGCGAAGGGCGAAGGCCAGCGGCGTGCGCACCGGCAGGAAACCGACGGCAACGGGGTCGAGCACCCACGGTGTTCCAGCATCGTTCGCGGCTGTGACGGCCTCGACCATCGCGTCGCGTTGTTCGGCGGTGGGCGTGCCGAGATTGACGAGCAGCCCAGATGCGATCCGCGCGAACGCGCCCGCCTCGCCCGGAATGTCGACCATCGCGGGCGCCGCACCGAGCGACAGCAGCACGTTAGCGGTGAAGTTCACCACGACGCTATTGGTGAGGCACTGCACGAGGGGCGGGCGGGACCGCACCTCGTCAAGCGCTGAACAGGTGAATGAAATAAGTTCTTCTGGCGTGCGCATTTGCGCGACATCCCTTCGCTAGTACTAACTAGATCAGGTTCAACGGGTGTTATCTCAGCTCCAGATGGAGCACCCCGTGTCACTTGGCTTATGGCCCAGCGTATCGCAGCGTCTTCGTTCTAATTCATGGTTGGACGCGGCCAGTATCTTGGCGACTGGCCGACGGAACGAGGTCATTGCGCGAGCGCACCAAGAGCTGGCCGAGCGTCTCGTATTCCATGGGCGGCGGATTCATCGTTAGTTGCGAGACACCGAGAATTAGATGACTGATGCTGCCCGGGGACGAGTCAGGACGCCGCACCCTGGTCTCAGAAGCTTCCCTACGGTCGGCCAGCCAGGATCGTGGCTACCTCGCTGTTGGCTTTGAAGTGAGCAAGCGCATCAGCAGAGAGCAACCGGATGATGTGGATAATTCGGCGGCGTTCGCTTTCAGAACCGTTGAGGATGTTCTCGTGGTGAGCCACTCTGTTTCGGAAATCTCGCAGCGCGGCCAATGCGTCATTGAGCGGGTTTCTGTCGGTACTTGGTGGGAAGGCTTTGTGGAGATGAGGAACCCAGATGGTTTTCTCGTGAGCGTCCACGAAGAGGTAGGTCCAGAAGCCAAACATGAGTTCGGCGACGACCTTGCCGGGTATTGGCGGCGTGTGTGGTGACGTCGCTGCGTTGATCCGCGCCCGCTCGACGTTGCCTCGGGCGATCTTGTTTGTGACTTTAGCGCGCTGTGGCGGCGTTCTGTGATCGCTATTTGGCGCATTTAGCTATATGCCCGCGTCGCTTCGGAGCAGGTGTCAGTGTCTTGTATCCCATAGGTTTCGACGCGCGGAGATCGCAAGAGAGAAACAGCTAAGTGCATCCGCTGTGGTGACGTTCACGTTGAACATGTGGGACAGTCACTCGGCTGCCAGGGCAATCTGGCAGCATCCGATGAAGGTGACGGGTTCGGTGCTTCTTCCCGTCAGTGGGCAGAGCCTCAGCCAGGAAGAAATATTCACCGAGATCGCGAAAGCAGAGGAGGCACAAGGTTTCGTCCGAAGCGATCGAGCATTAGGCACCGACATTTACACCGGCGATAGTCTGCAACTACACATCCGCGGCACCAGCGAGGGCGTCTCCATCAGCGCAACGTCGGCCTGCAGCGGGCTACCCCAGCTGCCAGACATACAGCCACGACGCGGTTTCAGGTGCGTCGAGGAATAGGCTCCACGTTATGGCGTCGCAAATTGGAGTCACCCTCATGGTTCTTCGCGACCTAGGCGCGTCGTCGTATGGGCACCGCACGCGACCACGATTGCCCGGCTTGAGGCCATCCTTTCTCATGACGGCAACTCCCCGCCTCGTTGGCCTCATGGCGGTCAGCGCGCTAACCCTAACCGGATGCTCACAGCCGACATCGTTGACGACCGGGTCAGCCTCCACGGACGACGCCACCCCGGAGGTCGTCGCGCAAGTGCGGGCGGCCGACCTCGCGCGCGATATCGGCGGGGAGAGACCCGACGACATCGACGGCTGGGCGCGCGCTGCAGTCGCTCAAGCCATTAGCGACAGCGCGGACATCGAGCTGGTCGGCGTCGACACCCGGCAGTCGACCGACCTAAGCGAACCGTTCGGCAGCCTCGACTTCCGGGTTTTCGTGCCAGGGCTCAAGAACGCGTCCACGGGCGCACCTGGCCCCTTTTGCTTCCGAATCGAGTTCGACTACTACGGCAAGGTCGGCACATGGGAATCGTCTGACGGCATCGACCCGATCGGTTGCCCACCGGATGCCGCCATCGTGACGCCTCGCGTCGACGACAGCATCGTCCCTGTCGTGTCGGACACCGCGCGCGAGGTGGCATCGGCGGTGCTTCTCGCGCGAGTGCAGACTGGTTCGCCGGCGACGGTAGACGCGATCATCGGCGCGATTTCCGCGCAACTCACCACTCCGACCGGCGAGTTCGAGGTCGTCGCTCCGCCGCGGGTCGTCGTCCAGGTGAGCAGCGCCGGAGATCGGGTCGGCGTCGCGTTCGGTTCCGCCGAAGATTGCGTCCTGATCAAGAGCGAGAACGGGACGGTCGACGACGTCTACCCACCCCCGGTGACGCTGCAGCCAGGTGAATTAGGCTGCACGCCCGAGACGGCACTCACTGACCCTGACCAATTGGGATCGCCGCACTGACGTGAGAGTCAGCCACGCCGAGACCATAAGCTCTTGCCCGTAAGACGGTCCTCTTGCGGAACTCCGCACGGATCCGTGGATTGCCCGGCCGCATGCACCGATCGCAGGTGACTCCGCACTAGGTGCTGGTCAGCGGTTTCTGATGATGCGTGCAAGCTCTTTCTCGAGGATGACGGTTGCCCAGGTGCTGTCGTTTCCGGGTGGTTCCATGAGTAGGTGAATGGCAAGGCCATCGAGAACGGCGTGCAAATGGCGCGCTCGTTCTACCAGTTCAGGGCCGCTGGGCCTGCAGGCCAACTTTTCGGCCAGTCGGAGGCAGCCGTTCCCCAGTTCTTCGTAAGCGCGATTTCTGATGGAAACAAGTTGCGGCAACGCAGGGCTTTCCGCAATCAGCGCGATATTGACCTCGAGTTCCGCGCGACTATCAGCGGTAAGAGGCAAGAAGTTTTTCAGGACCTCCAGCGCGTACTCCGCTGGGTTCGAGCCTTCACGAATAGCGAGAACGCGGTCGGTGGCGCGCTGCACCATGAGCTCGGCGGAGAACTGCAGGAGTTCAGCGCGGGTGGGGAAAACATGACGCAGGGAGCCGACCACCACGCCAGCCTGCTCGGCAACGGTGCGCACCGATACCGCGCTGATTCCTTGGTCGAGGATGATCTGCCACACCGCTTGAGCGAGCTGTACCTTGCGTGCGTCCCGGTCGATCGTTCTCGCCATAAATTGATATTAGCACGGGCGTGCTAGTTTGTTTTCAGGGCCTAGACGCATCGACTGGGGGATTTATGATCATTGCCATCATCGTCGCCTCCGAAATTGGCTTCTGGGTTTTGATCGCATTGGGTCTCGTCGCCCGATATATGCTGCGTCTGAAAAGGACCGGACTGACCTTGCTGGCGATGACGCCGGTGGTCGACGTCATCTTGCTCGTGGTCACGGCGATGGATCTGACATCGGGCGCGACGGCGACGGTCTTCCACGGGATCGCTGCGATCTACCTCGGCTTCTCCGTGGCTCACGGGCACAAGATGATCGCGTGGGCCGACCGCCATTTCGCCTATCGGTTCGCGAATGGGCCGCAGCCGATCAAGCTCTACGGGGGGGGGGGGGGGGTATGCGGNGGTTATGCGGTCGAGTGTTGGAAAGACGTCGCGCGCACAGCGTTGGCTGTGGCCGTGGCTCTGGGGACCATTTGGCTGTTGACCGTGGTCGTCGATAACGAGACCAGAACCAGCGCGCTCAACGACCTCAACAGCATTTTTCTCCTGGTCGTTGCGATCGAAGTGTTGTGGGCCCTCGGGTATACCCTCTGGCCGAAGAAGCGACCGACATTGAGCCCATTGGTCGACGTGCACGCGAACGCCACATCCGGGCAGCAGTAGAAGCCGTGACTCTGCCGACAGCGCCTCCGGGGAGCGATCGACGGACTGTCACCAAGCTCGGTCGAGTCCTCATCTGGTCAGCCGGGGCGCTGGGCGTGCTTGCACTGATCGTTTTACTGACTCTCTCAACCGACGGGATTCGTCAATCCTCGGATCCCGGGTCACCGATCACCCCTCTGTGGGTCGTGCTCGTGCCTCCCTTGGTCGCAATTGCCTTGACACGTGCACTGCCGTGGAGCGCTCCAGCGCTCGAACCTACGGTTTCTAATGCCCGTGCGATTCGACGCAGCGGCATGGCGCTCCTGGTATGCGCGGTCCTCTTTCCCCTGGTCACTAGCATCACGGAAATTGACGACTCGGCCTGGTACTTTCCAGCCAAAGTAGTCATTCTGGACGGGATACCCGCAGCATTGGTGTGGAGATCTTGACGCAATATCAAGATTGCCCGCCCCCGTATGGCCTGGCAGTGGTGGGCGCCGATTGTTCTCATTGTGGTCTGGACAATCCTCTCGCAAGCGAGCCCCTGGATAGCGGTCCCTACTTTTCAAGGCGTGGACCTGGGCTACCTAATCGTTGGCGCAACGCTGACCGCGCTTACCGCTGGCGTGGGCGAGGAACTGTTTTACCGGTACTGGTTGCAGACACGGGCGGAAGCGCTTCTCGGACGCTGGGGCGGCGTCGTTCTGGCATCGTTTGCTTTCGCGATCATGCACCTTGGAGGAGACCGACAAGGCAACGGGCTTCTTGTCGAGATTGCGGCCGTCATCATCGTTCAGGGCTCCTTCGGCATCATGCCACGAGCTGGCGAAGCAACGTCTAACCGGGTACCCGAAATGACGCACTGAGCGTTCCCTCCTGACACCCAACCTGAAAGGCGGGAATAGGTGTGTTCTTGACCCGAAGCCTGCTGATGACTAAGCGCTTGGGTTGCCGATTCGTTCCATCCATGTCTCGGGGATACCCAAAGCGGTGAACCCTGATTTGGAATACAACCCGTGCGCATCGTTGGTCGAGAGAGCGATGCGCCGCAGACCAAGCGGCTCGAACTCTTCCAAGACTCCCTTGATGAGGACAGCGCCAATGCCGCGGCCTCGAACCTGGGGGTCGACGAACACATCGCAAAGCCATGCAAAAGTCACTCCATCCGTGATGACCCGCGCGTAGGCGACTTGCTTGTTCGATTCGGTGTCGTAGACGCCGAAGTTTCGTGAGCCGTCTATGGCTGCATCCTGCCGGGCACGTGACCTCCTTGGCGCACAATAGGACTGTTCGCTGATCCAGCGGTGCACTTGGTCACGGTCTATATCGGCAACGTCGGCTGAGAACCTATAGTTCGAATCCATCCGCCCATCTAATCGGTCTTGGGCGGACTGCGCCCGACCAATCGCCGTAATGCAAGGAGTATGCCCGCCCGTCGTTCCTGCAATCATTCAATTAGGCGGAGGGTCGTCGCCAGAGTCTCGCGGAGATGCCGGCGCTGAGAGCGACGAAGACGGCGGCTGCCGCAGCTGTGGTGAGGAAAGTTGAACTCACGTTCCAGCTCTCGACGAGGAAGCCGCTGAGCGCGCTCCCGGCCGCAGCACCGACGTTGTGAGCGGTGTTCACCCACGTTGTTGACTCGGTCTGTCGGGTCGTCCCACCAAAATCGTTGGCTGCAAAATACGCCACGATCATGACCGGGGAAAGGAAAAGTCCAGCGGCCGAAATGACCAGTCCCAGGGAGATCGTCGACGTTGCGAGGCCAGCACCGGCAGAGGCCATGATGAACAATATCGCCAGGATCACGAGTTGGCGCTGCGAGGACACCGTGATGTGAATAGCGCCATAGGCCAGGCCTCCAACGGCGCTGCCGGCCGCGAACAGGGCGAGGACAACCCCCACCGCTGCGGCATTACCGAGGGTGGCAATCATGGCCGGGACCGCAACGTAGATGGTGCCGACCACGAGGCCGACTGCCAGCACCGGCAGGAGCAGCGCGATGAATCGCGGTTCTGTGAGCAGGGGCGCAGCGCTGGCTGCGTCCCTGCGTGACGCGTCGACCGGGGTCGCGGCCATCGCGGGGGAAGACATCATCAGTGCTGTCCCGACCAGAATCAGTGCGGCAGGGATGAGTAGGGCGGTACTCGGCTCGATGATGACCAAGAGCAGGCCGGACAAGGCGGGGCCGACAAGGTAGAGCAACTCCTCGAGGACTGCGTCCAGACTCAAAGCCTTTTTCAGGAGAACTGGAGTCGGGGTCAACGATGCCCAGGCGACCCGCATTGTCGGGCCTAGCGGTGGAGCAAACGCGCCGAGGAGGCCGGCCACCGTCACGCATAACCAGACTGGTGCGCCCGAGCTCGTGAGCAGTGCGAGAGCGACCAAGCTCAACCCGAAAACGCTGCTGAGCAGGAGGAGGACAAGGCGGCGACCAAATCGATCGAGGAGGCGGGCTCTGGCTGGTGCGAGGAAACCGGCACCAGCCCCGTAGGCGCCGACCGCGATACCGGCAGCGGAAAAGGACTGAGTCGCTTGTTCAATAGCGAAGAGGAGAGGCAGACCAACGAGAGGATAAGCGAAACGTCCGGTCAGGGCGCTCGAGAAAACAAAGGGGACGTGTTTGAGTCTGAGAACATCCGCGTAGGTCGCGAACAGAGTCGTTGCGGGCATGGTTAAGCTCCGAGAGAAATGGCGCGGCTTTTGCGCGCAGTGAATGAGGACCTGCTAGCTGAAGAAGTCAGCCCGGTCTTCAATCACAGATAGGGAGCATGCCGCAACGATAGCGGACGGGTGGCCAGACCAACGTCCGCCCACCAACACTGACCGACCCGGCTGGCCAGCGGAGATGTCGCGCAGACGTTCCCTTATGTGTGCCGTGTACCGTCGAGTGATGCCAAGCTGCGAAAGCTCCGACGGGTCAGCACTTCACTACGATGACGTGCGCCGCAAGGGCAGTGACGGCGACGAATGCCCGGTTATTCTCCTTGCCGGAGGAGCTGCCCGCCACCCCAGCTACCTTGGTGATCTGGCCGGGCTCAGCGATCGGCACCGGCTCATCGTGCCCCATCTGCGAGGTGTCGGACGCACGGCCGCGCCGGACCAAGAAGAGCTGGGGTCGTTCTGGTCTCAAGCCGACGACATCGAGCACCTGCGTGTCCATCTCGGCCTCGATCGCGTCGTCCTGGTGGCTCACTCAGCGGGAACGAGATTGGCCATCGCCTACGCGGCCCAATTCGCGCTCCGCGTTGCCAGATTGGTGCTGATCACTCCTCCGGCGGCTTATCTCGTCGATGAGCCATCCGATGCCCATACGCTGAGCGAGAAGCGGCGCGGAGATTTGGTTTTCGAAGCCGCTTTCGCAGCTTTGGAAGCGGGGCCCCAGACGGTTGACGATGACGGGTTCAACGCCTGGCAACAGGAAACGGCGCCGGCCGGATACTCCAACTGGGGCGCAACAGAGCGATCCCATGCGACCATCGGGCGATGGAGCCTGCCCGCCACGAAGGCGTATTTCAGTATCGCCCCACCGCGCGACCTCACGGTGCGGCTGAGGCAGGTGTTGGCCCCCGTGTTGGTGATTGCCGGAGCCGAGGACTGCCTCATCGGATTAGCGCCGGTGGCCGCACTGGCACGCCTCTTTCCCACAGGTGAATGCGTGGTCATCGAAGGGAGCGGTCACTACCCGTGGGTCGAACAGCCGGCTGCCTTCCGGGGAGCGATCGACGCGTTCCTCAAGCAGTCGTCCAAATCGGCTACGACGAGTGGCTGATTGCCCGGAAAAGGTTCCCGACCGAGAACTGGCTAGAGTCCGAAGCCACCGTCCGTCGTCAGGACCTGCCCGACGATCCATCGGCCTTCATCAGTGGAGAGCCATCCGATCAAACGCGCGGGGTCGGCGGGAAACCCGAAACGTCCGAACGGAGTGTTCCGCACGAATTCTTGAATCTCCTCAAGCGGGCGATCCGTCGTTTCCGGATCCAGATATCCCGTATTGACGGGTCCGGGGTTGATGGTGGTGAGAATGATGCCCCGCGCCAAGAGTTCGCTGGCCACGTTGGTGTGACCCCAGCCCGGGCTGCCTTGCTTGCCGCATAGGTAACCTCGCCCTGCATCGCGCCGTGGAGCTGACCCGACGTCATCCAGATGACTCGACCAGTCGCGAATTCGTCGACCGGGACGGCGTGCTCGGGTCGTTCTCCCGGACGTCTTGGTGCGGTGTCTCTGTGACCGGAGAACTGCTCAGCGAACGCTCTTGTCAGCAGAAGCGTGGAGCGGGTGTTGACCTGCCAGTGACCATCGAGCAGCTCCGGGGTCATGTCGAAGATGGAGCCATCGCTCCCGCTGCGGGCGTGGTTACAGACGAGGATGTCGACTCCCCCGGTGAGCCCGCAGGCAGCCTCCATAAGCAGGCTGGCTGAATCCGGCACGGCCAAGTCGAGGCTTACGTCACCGAAGACTGCGTCTGCAATCTGCGCTGATGTGATGCCTACTAGGACCTCGCCGAGGTCGTCGCTTCCCCAGGGCTGTTCGTCGTCGTGGGGCGAATAGTGCTGAATGAAAACGTTAGCGCCGAGTTCGGCGAAGTGATGGGCCACGGCAAATCCGATGCCCTTGCGACGCGTTACGCCCGTCACGAGTGCGGTCTTGCGGAGGACGGGCAATGAGGGAAACGGCATGTGGAGACTCCAATATGTGTAGTGAAAAACAGCAAGAAGAAGGGATGCTGGCCCGCTGACGCGCGGACTCACTACTGGGCGTCATGCCCTACAAAACCACGTATCTGCCGCACATGCAGTTGAAACTAGCTCTCCCCCGGCCTCGTCAGCAATGGGATCGTCCTGTTTGCCCGCCAACGCAAGGTCAGCACCCTCAACATCGCCACCCTCGGCTCCCTCCTCGAATGGCGCGCCATCGTCTTTAGCTCCAAATGCCGACCCATCATGGTCAACACTGGCCGCTGGTTCCGCGATGATACCCTCACCACCATCATCAACCGCACCCCGACCAGGACACCAAGCCCCACGCCAGCGCCGATCCCAGCGCCGGATGACACCACTGCAGCGGAGGCGGCAGCTAATGGCTAAGCACGACGATTACGACTCGGCCCACCCCGAAGACGACGCGGTCGACGTCCGATTGGCCCTGACCCCAGCGAGTCAACAACGAGCTCTTAGCGTTAGGCATAAAGTTCAGATACCTGACCAAACTTTTTATTCGGCGCTGGCCGGCTAGCGCGGCTAGGTTTCTATATCCCGGGTCACGCTGATCATGACCTGGTAATTATCGTCAACGGGTCGGTTGACGATCATTGTGGGTGATGCTGCGCAGGGTCGTGTTCATTTTCGGGCCTATCTGCTTCGTGGCGCGATAGCTCAGCTTGTCGCGATGAAAGTGTCCCCTTCTGATTTGAGCAAGAACGGCACTGTACCTGGTGCGATGTATGCGGCTTCTCCCTGCTTTAGCACCCAAACGTTGCTGCCTTGGGTGACGGTCGTGGATCCAGTAGTCGCGAAGACCACGGCAGATTCGTTCGGGATGAAGTTGACCGTTGTGCCGGCATCGGCCCTCATGAGTTGGAAGTCGGAAACGGGTACGTGGTACTCCACGAAGCCGTCGACACGGGTAACCGGCTTAACGTACGGGACGCGTGTAGGCCGGAAATCCAGCACCCGCAAGAGCTCTGGGACATCGATGTTCTTGCTCGTGAGCCCACCCCGAACGACGTTATCGCTGGCGGCCATAATCTCAACGCCCAGGCCTGCAACGTGGGCGTGGATGTTTCCAGCGGGCAGGAAGAGTGCCTCGTTTTTTCGAAGGCTCACGAAATTGAGTAGGGCCGCGATCGCGATCCCTTGGTCCCCGGGGTAGCACTTGTCGAGGCTTAGCAATAGCTGGGCCTCGGCTGCCCAGACCTGGCTATCGTTCGATCGTGAGGCGCCGACGAGCGCCCTTACTAGAGTAGCGGGCTGACGTGTGAGGACAGCCCTGACCGTCGGTTCGATCCCGACGTTTTCGAGCTGGTCCCGGAACCCCTCAATGAGGATTGACGGCCTCGCGTCTGCGGGGGCTGCAAGGTGTTGTAGGAGCTTCAGAGACTGGTCAATAGCGCGGAATCCGCAGAGTGCTTGAAACCCATCGGCTAAGGCCACGATGAGCTCAGGCTTGTGCCATTCATCTTTGTAGTTGCGATCTGGGGCGTCTCTCGGTGCCCCTCGTCGATTCTCTTCGACGTAGCCCTCTCGGGCGCGTTCGAGGGACGGGTGTGCCTGCAGGGAGAGCGGCTTTGCGGCGGCGAGAATTTTGAACAGGAACGGCAGCCGGGTCCGTTCGCCCAGCGCTGCCTCCGGTTGTGTTGCGATCCACTCGTTCAGCGTGGCCGGCTGGCCGGCATGAGGATCAAGGATGTAGGTGGTGCTGTCCGGGTGGGCCCCCATCCAGAGCTCCGCCTGCGGTGACCCATCGGGCGCGACGCCGAGAAGCTGCGGAAGAGCCGTGGTGGACCCCCAAGCGTAGGTCTTCGGCGTAGCGGTAATTCGGTTGAACATGGTGACTCCAAGGGACGGTAGTTGTACCAGGAGAACTCGAGAGGATGGCGAAGGGAAGCGGACGCTCATCTGCGATGCGTTAGATTACGGAGCGCTCAACTGGGGGATTTGGTCATGTGCGATTCATCGGCCAGTCGGCGAATATTGTCACGCGGGGCGTCTGCCAGCCGGGTGGGGCTGTCAAGAATTAGTGTGCTTCGGCGGTTGGGCTCGTATTCTGGCCAGTAGTCGAGAGCACCTGTCGTTGCAAAAGCGACCCAATATTGGCTAATGACGTCGCGCAGGGAGTATGGGGCGTTGAGCCCCGCTTCAGCGCGGGCCCGTTGCGAGTCATCGACGTGGCGGAAAAGAAAGGGCAATTCGAGGGAATGCCCGGCCCCTCTAGCCCACGTTGCGTCCTGTTGTTCCCAAACGAAGAGATATGACCTCGTCGAGCCAGTCGCCTGTGTACGCGCGTCAAGAAGGCGCTGGCTAGGTTGGCGGTATGTGGTGTCCGTAAGGCAGGCTTCGAGTAGTTCAGCGGGTGTTGCGCCGCGGCCGGTGTCGAGTTGAAAGGCATCCCTGTAAGCCTCGAATCGGCTGAGGGATCTTTCTCCGAGTGGTTCTTTGGACAGCAGTGTGCTGAGGGAGCCATCTAGGACTGCTTGTGACGCGTGTGTGCCGCGTTCACGCAGATCCACGTGCCCGCTTGCCTCGTTCAGGTTCGTTCCCACGATCAGGTCAATGGCCGCCGACGCTCCCCCAGCGACAGCGGCCACAGGGTTGCTCAGCAGCAGACGCCCATCAATCGATGGGCGAAAGACCGGAACAGGTTGGGGTCGCCCGGCGGAGTGCTTTGCAAGCAGGTGTTGTTGCGCGCGGATAATAGTGGACCACGGCAGGTCGATGATGCCGGCGGGATCGCCGCCGAGGTGGAGCAGATCGAGCAGTTCGTCGGTTACGGCCTCTCCGTAGGCACGTGAGCCCACCCGTTCGGGATCTCCGCTTTGGACGATGGCGCGGCGCATCAGCCCTGCCGCGCGTGGTGATGCGAGAAGGGTGGCGACCATGGTCGCCCCCGCGGACTGGCCGGCGACGGTGACGTTAAGGGGATCACCGCCGAATTGGGCGATGCTGTCGCGCACCCATTCGAGCGCGGAGATGATGTCGACCAGCGCGAGGTTGCCGGATTGGCTGTAGTCCGGACCGAGCAGGTGGTCGAGAGTGAGGTATCCCAGGGCGCCGAGGCGATAGTTGATTGAGACGACGACGATTCCGCCAGACGCAGCAAGGCGTACACCGTCGCGAAGTGGGTCGGCGTTAGACCCGGAGATGTGCAGGCCACCGTGTATCCAGACGAACACAGGCAGTTTGTGCGCCGACGGATCAGGCGTCCAGACGTTCAGGTTCAGGCAGTCGCGCTCATTGATGAGTAGCCCGCCAGGGTCGTCGACGTGCTGGGGCGAAGCTGGTCCGGCTTGTATGGCGTCTCGAGTGCCTTTCCACGGTTCGACGAGACGTCCGGGTCGGAACCGTTGGGTTGCCACGCGGTACGGGATACCGCGAAACGCAGCCGCTACACCGTCGGGCGTGGTGACGACGCGGCCGCGGAGAATACCGTCTGGTGTGTGGACTAGCGAAGCTGTGGAGTCAGCCACGGTCGATGGCTGATTGATGGAGGACTGGTCCGTGTCCGGGCGACAGCGTGCTTTGCAGGACCAATGAAGACGCGCCGATGGCGGCCGCGTCGCGCGGATTTGCAGAGAGTTCGACGCTGATGGGATGTGCGCGGCGGGCGAATCTCTGCGACTCGAGCCGGGCTCTGATGACGCGGGTGTAAATGGACCCGGCGATGGCGACGCCGGGTCCAGTCAATATGAGGGCGTCGAGATCGAATAGATTCGCCAGAGTCACGGCGCCCTCGGCCAGGTACGCCGCGGATCGTTGTAGGAGTTTGCCGGCTGCAGCGTGTCCGTTGATGGCGGCGAGTCCTATGACGTCGAACTCGCGGGCATTCCGTTCGATTTCGAAGGTGAGGTCCAGGTCGTCGAATGCATGCTTATTCTCCGCTGCTTCCTTGACCACGGCCGATGGGGCGGCGTAGCGTTCCAGGCAGCCGATGTTGCCACAGAAGCACTCGCGACCGCCGGGAACGACCGTTACGTGACCGATCTCAACCGCGTTGGAGCTTGCACCCCGGTACAACGCCCCGTCGAGCACGACCCCGGCACCAATTCCCGACCCGATGTATATGCTGCCGAAAGTCTCGTGCCGGGAGACGCCGCGGCTCCAAAACTCGCCTATCCCCGCCGCAGCGGCGTCGTTCTCGACGAGTAAGGGGACACCGATCCCGGAGCCGATTTCCTCGCGCAGCGGGAAGTCCCGCCAATGTTGGAGCGTCGGAGGGCCAAGCACTCGTCCTGCTTTCTGGTCGATCGGCCCCGGGGCGACGACGGCGGCGCCGGCAATCGTGGTTCGGTCCAGCCCGCTCCCGCGTACAAAGTTTTCGTACCCGCGAACGATGCGGCGAGTGACCTCCTCTGGCGGGTCCAGTGCCGCACCGTCGATCTGCTGGCGTGCGATGACGCCACCCGCGGTGTCGGTGGCCACGAGGGTAATGGCCTCGAAAGCGAGCTGAATGCCGACCGCGATGCGAGCACGGGCGTTGATCTCGAGCATCTGGCGCGGCTTACCGCCGGTTGCGGTGGATCCAGTTAAACGGACTATTCCGTCGGTCAGTAATTTGCGCACGATCAGAGAGATCGCCGGCTGCGTCAACCCGGTCGCCGCAGTCAATTCGACACGACTAATCGGACCGGAGGAGCGGATCAAGTCGACAACTAGGGCCCGGCTGCCCGGCGCCGCCGCTGTGGCCTCAGGACGAGCCATCGTTTCTCCTCTCGATCTGCTCGCTAGCGTACGGTAAAGCAGCAGGCGCACCGGTCTGTCCTCTGGCAACCGGTGTGTCACCATTCTGCCGACTGCTGCTGCGGCGGCATGAGTGCATGAGGCACCTACGCTGGAGATGTCTAACCGAAAGTAGGACCCCGTGAGCGATTTCCCCTTGCTGCGCCCGATCGGCCTCGCCCTCGTTCGGGCGACGGAGATCATGGGCGCAGAGCCGTATTTCCATGAGTTCATTGCGGGCGTGGAGCGGGCCGTGCGACCTGCAGGATATTCGGTTCTCTTGAATGTGCTTCCAGATACGGAAGCGGAGGCGAAGGCGTACCGCCGATGGAGCGCCGACGGCGAAGTGAGCGGCGTCATTCTTGTCGACCTCACTGTCAACGACCCTCGACCCCAGCTGGTCCACTCGCTTGGCTTGCCCGCGATTGTCGTTGGCCCGCCCACGGCAGCTCCGGGCTTTCGAGCCGTATGGACCAATGACGATATGGCCATGCGCGATGCCGTCGAATATCTTGCCGGACTCGGCCATATCCGGATTGCTCACGTCGGCGGCCCCGCCAATCTGCTGCATAGCCAAATCCGGCGCGACGTCTTCCTCAACGAATGCGCACGTCTTGGTATCGAACCGATCGAGCAAAACGGTGACTACTCCCGCGAATCCGGCGGGCGCTGCATCAGCGCCCTGATCAGGCACAAGAAGCCACCGACTGCCGCCATCCTTGACAATGATCTGATGGCGCTCGGTGCGCTGGACTCGGCGCAAGAGCTGGGGATCTCGGTTCCAGGTGCCCTTTCCCTGCTTGCCTGGGACGACTCCGCGCAATGCCAACTGAGCGAGCCCTCGCTGTCGGCGGTATCGCATGATGTCCAGGTCATCGGAATGCTCGCCGGTCAGGGACTGCTCGAAGAGATTGTCTCGGTCTCGGGGCAATCCATCGCGAGTCCCCCGGTGGTAGTCGTCGCCCGCGAATCGACCGGGGCGCCGATATTGAACGTTTCGAGCTAGCCGTCGAATCTCTTGCATGAAGATACCTCCTCAAAAAGTATTACATAAGTAATTTATATATGTTCTTGACTCCTGCTAACCAATCCGCGACCATGGGTTACGCCACAGCACCGTGCACTCGCTCGGACCGCTCGGCAACAGATACGTCCCCGGTCGAAGGAGCCCTGGCAAAACATGAAATCTGCCACCCACCAGTCCGCGTCACCGCGGCAGCAACATCGCTCATCCATTGCGGGACTAGCTCTCGTTGCGATTACCGCCGCGTCCCTCGTCGTAGCCGCTCCCGCCGGCGCCACCGAGAAGGGGTCCGACTGGAAGAACGAAAACAAGGCCTTCGTGCAACGCGATGGAAGCTCTCTGACCCTCGATGGCGAGCAATTCCGCGCTAGCGGAACCAACATCTACTGGCTCGGTCTCGATGAAAACGTCGGCGGAGTCGACTACCCGACGTTCTTCCGGATCAAGGACGCACTGGATACCGCCGCTGTGATGGGCATCACCGTGGTGCGTTCGCACATGACCACGTCCACCAGTCAGGACAATGCAGATCCGCTGGCGCTCATGCCTAAACTCGGTCAGTACAACGATGAGGCCTTCCGCACCATTGACTTTGCCGTGGCCTACGCCGGAACACTGGGCATCCGCTTGGTGCTACCTCTGACCGACGAGTGGGAGTATTACCACGGAGGCCACCGCGATTTCACAACTCCGCTCGGGCTTAACGCAGACCAGTTCTACTCTGACCCATCCGCCATCGCCGCCTACCAGGACTACGTAGACCACATCCTGACGCACACCAACTCGATCACCGGTACACGCTTCGTTGACGACCCGACGATCATGGCCTGGGAGCTCGGCAACGAACTCGAGGGAATGACCCTCGATTGGATCAACAGCCAGGTCGCCCATATTAAGGATCGGGCTCCGCAGCAGCTCGTCGCAGCGGGTCGCCGCTTCGACATTGACCCGGACACCCTCGCGGCCCCCGACCTCGACATCGTTGACGTTCACTACTACCCTCCAACGGCCGAGCGTGTCTCCGCCGACGCCGCAGTCGTTGCTGCCGCCGGCAAGATTTACATCGCGGGCGAGTACGCCTCCACGGCCGCCACCGGAGAACTCCTGGATGCCGCGGCCGCCGATCCGAACGTCTCTGGCATGTTCTTTTGGTCGCTCTTCGGCAACAACGACCGCGGCGGCCAGGTCCAGCACGACGACGGATTCACCCTTCACTATCCGGGAGACTTGGAGCGGGCGAAAGAAAACGTCGCCGCCATCCAGCACTACAGCGCCGCGACAGGAAGCGAGCCGGGTCGTCTCAAAGTCGGCATTCCTCTCATAACCACAATCGATCAGAATTACGGTATCAACGTGGTCGCCTGGCGCGGGACAGCGGGTGCTGCCGGATACATCGTGCAGCGTTCAACCGACGGGGGAAAATGGGCCGACGTGACTGACGGGCCGGTGTCCGCCTCAGCGTCACCCGTCACCGATTACGAATCTCCGGATGGTGCCGCCTACCGGGTGATCCCGGTCGACGCCAATGACCGACGCCGGACTGCCTCCGACGCGGTCGCGGCACCCAATGAAGGAGCTGTCCTCGTCGACCCGCTTGAAAGCTGGTCACTTACTTCCACACACGACGGGACCGACATCCTCGCCACACCTGCCGGCGGCGTTGCCGCAGGCACAAAGGGCGGCACCGCCAGCATCACCTGGGAGAGCGATGGTCTCCTCAGCGCGACGTTCAAGGTCACCGATTCTAAATCTGTCGTCGTGTCCACGAGCGTCGATGGAGTCAA
This sequence comes from Cryobacterium sp. TMT1-62, assembly GCF_004403145.1. Taxonomy (NCBI): domain Bacteria; kingdom Bacillati; phylum Actinomycetota; class Actinomycetes; order Micrococcales; family Microbacteriaceae; genus Cryobacterium; species Cryobacterium sp. TMT1-62. Next base: position 46,286 of record NZ_SOGZ01000040.1, read on the forward strand.
CTGGACTGACGTTCCTACCAAAAACGTGGTGCGAGCAGGGCACCGCTTCGTGATCGCGAACGGTCTCTCCGGAGACGCCGTTCGCCTGAGCTGGAAGGGCAACGGCAAGGTTGAACGCGCCACCATCACTAGCGCAGCAGTGACTATCGCATTGTTCGACCCCCTGAACGACTTCTCGAAGACTGCGCAACACAACGGGAACCTCTCGTTCGACAGCAGCAACCCGACATCATTCGGCGGCGATACCTCACGGGTGAAACGCGACAGCAGTAACCTGGCAAGTCTCTCCTGGGCGTTTGATGACATCAGCGGCGCCGACATCGACGCGTGGTATTGGCCCGACCAAGCCGTGGCCGCGCTCACGGTCGAGGGCTCCGCCGATGGGTCTACCTGGACAACTCTGCAAACGCAGACGCGCGCCGGTGTTGGAAATTGGAAGCCCTACACCTACAGTGTCGAGGACTTGACGGGCGTCAACCATCTCCGAGTTTCCTGGCCCCAGTTCGCGGGCGAAATCTGGACCCCCCAGATTGGCTCGGTCAGTATCTACTCTCCCAACGCAGCACCACTGACTGCACCCGGAGCGGTGGAGCTCGGAACTCCCGCAGCCGCCGCGGCATCGGTCACCGCCACACCAGCCTTCTCTTGGGAATCCGCCGTCTCCGCCGCCTACTACCGGTTCGAGCTCTGGAAGACAAACGCCCCCGGTACGCCCGTTACGTCCGCAACCGGCTTAACCGCGACGGGATATCGGCCGGCTCTCGAGCTGGACCCGGAGACCACCTACTCATGGCAGGTGACCGCGGTGAATGGCGCCGGATCGACAGCGTCAGAACGGCGCGACTTCTTTACCGCAGCCCTACCCACTGAACCCACAGTTGTCGACGACTTCGACGACTACGCAGCTGATTCGGACCTGCAGGCCGCTTACGTCCGAAATGCTGGTGGCGGCGCAATCAACCTCTCGCTCACCGCGAACGACGCCAACGGCACCAGGGCTGCTCAGTTCGATTACGATCTGGGTACCGCGGGCTACGCCGGCACTGTAAAGACCTTTAGCGGCGCACAAAACTGGTGGGGATACTCCGGTCTAACCCTGAACATCGATGCCGACGTCAGCAACTCCCTCTCAGTGCAGTTCGTCGCGAACGGCGCCTACTGGGAAGCGTCTGTGACGCCACTGACTAACGGACCACAGACAGTCAATATCCCCTTCACTGACTTCGCGCCACCGTCGTGGGCACCACAGGCCGATCTTGACCTCACCTCCGTCACCCAGTTCGCGCTGTATATCAACGGGACTGGCACGGGAACCATGACTATCGACGACATCACCACCGTCGTGGTCGCCCACTAACACCAACCTGCTTCTACCCCTCTGTACATCAATCCGAACGCCCCGGCGCCGATGACGGCGACGGCCAACCAAGGAGAATCATCGTGCAACACACGCCACACACCCGACGAAACGCACTGATGGGCGCTACGGCCATCGCTGTGACGGCCGCACTTGCCCTTACCGGATGCACCGGCAACTCCGCAGCCAACGACTCTGGAGAACCGGCCGGCGAGATCACCGTGCTCACCAACCGCACCGACCTCGTTGACACCACCTTCGCCGACTATGCCGAGACCTTCGAGAAGAAGTATCCGGGTACCACGGTGAAGTTCGAGGCTCTCACCGATTACGAGGGCGACACGAAGATCCGCCTCAACTCCAAGGATTTCGGCGACGTTCTGCTCATCCCCAGCTCAAACGTCACCAAAGACAAGTTCGCGAACTACTTTGAGCCTCTCGGCTCGACTGAAGACCTGGCAAAGAAGTACCGCTTCACCAACGAAGGCTCCTTCGACGGCACCGCCTACGGCATCTCCACCTTCGGCTCAGCGATGGGCTACGTTTTTAACCGCGATGTCTGGGCAGATGCTGGCATAACAAGTCCCCCAACGACGGAGGCCGAATACCTGGCGGCTCTGAAGAAAATCAAGGACAACGGCGTCACTCCTTACTACACCAACTACAAGGACGGCTGGCCACTGGCCACGATCGAGGGCAATCTCGGAACCGTTCAGGGCGCCGACGTGCGCAGCCAGATGATCGCTGACGATGCCCCCTGGACGGAAGGTAACGACCAGTTCAACATCGACGGTCTGCTCTTTGACACGGTCGCGGCTGGCCTCAGCGAGGATGACCCCACCACTACCAACTGGGAGGAATCCAAAGACCTCCTCGCCACCGGCAAGATCGGTTCGATGGTTCTTGGTTCGTGGGCCGTCGCGCAGATGCAGGATGCGGCAGAAAAGGCCGGCGAATCGCGCGACCTCATTGGCTTCTGGCCGATGCCCTGGGCGCAGGACGGCACGTTCACCTCGGTGACCGCGTCCGACAAATTCCTCGCGATCAACAAGAACTCCGAGAACAAGGCCACTGCCCGTGCCTGGGTCGACTGGTTCACAGATGAGTCCGGATTCGCCGCGAGCCAGGGCGCGATCAGCCCCGTCATCGACGCCGCTGCTCCCGATACCCTCTCCGACTTCACCGAGATCGGCGTTGAGTACCTCGAGCTCGCTCCGGACCCGGTCGGCAAAGAGGCCGTCATCACCGATATCGCCAACGAGGCCGAGATCGACCTCTTCGGCAACTCCTACCGCCAGGGGCTCATTGACGCCGCCCGCGGCGCGGGAGACGGCGACAAGAAGTCACTATTCGATGACTTGAACGAGCGCTGGGCTACCGCCCGCGCCGCCGTCGTCGAATAAACGACTCGACGGGCGGTCCGCCTAGCAGCGGGCCGCCCGTTTCCTCCCACCTTCAACCGCATCCCCCGAAGATGCCGAAAGGATCGACATGTCGATCACCGACACTCCTTCCCTCGAGGTGGGAGCCAGCAAACGGATCCGGCCGGAACGCAAACAGCGGCTGGCCGGCCGACGGATCACGCCGTGGCTGTTCCTGGCAGTCCCGCTTGCGTTCCTCATCGTTCTCACCTACATCCCCGTCGCGAATATGTTCTGGTACAGCGTCACTGACTGGGACGGCCTTGATCCAGAGAAAAGCTTGGTCGGGCTCGACAACTACATCAAAATCTTCACTGAACCGGAGATCTTCCGCGTCTTCTTGGTCAGCCTCTTCTACCTTGCCGGCGCCATCGCCCAACTCGGCTTAGCGCTGTTCTTCGCGGCCCTGCTGAGCTTTCAGACACGGTTCCGTAACTTCTTTAAGGGCGTTATCTTCTTCCCATACCTGATCAACGGTGTCGCGATCGGGCTGATGTTTCTGTACTTTTTCCGTCCTGACGGGACGCTTGACGCCGTCCTCGGCGCTTTCGGCGTGCAGAACACCCCGCAGTGGCTTGGCGATCCGTCGGTTGTCAACACGTCGCTGGCTGCGACCTCAGTGTGGCGATACATGGGGTTGAACTTCGTACTTTTCCTCGGCGCCATCCAATCCGTTCCTGCGGAGCAGTACGAAGCGGCTGATCTGGACGGGGCGAACTCTTGGGACAAGTTCCGGTACATCATCGTGCCGAGCATCCGGCGCATCCTGGGCCTGTCGTTCATTCTCGCCATCGCGGGTGCCCTCTCGGCGTTCGAAATGCCCTACATCATGACCGGCGGTGCCAACGGTTCTGAGACGTTCGTCATCCAAACCGTCGACACCGCATTCCGCTACTCCAAGGTAGGTCTCGCCTCGGCGATGGCTGTTGTCCTCCTCGCAATTGTCCTCATCATTACCGCAGTGCAACGACGCGTCTTCCCCGACGAGAAAGCGGGCCAGGAATGACCAGCACCCAGCCCAGCCCAGTGGACGCCACGGGACTGCCCGTGACGGACCACGCAATCGCAGCGTCTGGGAGTTCGGGTACGAAGAGCCCCCGTCGGCGACGCCGTGCAGGTGGATTTTTCGGCCGGCTTGGCAAGTACGCGTCCCTGGTCATCGCCTGCCTGTTCGCGCTAATTCCGATCGTGACGATATTCATGCTCGCCTTCAAGACGTCTGCGGAGTATCGGAGCACGGGTCCCCTCGTTCCCCCGAGCAACTGGTTCAACTTCGACAACTTCGTCATCGCCTTCACCCAGGGCGACATGATCACCGGATTCGTGAACACGGCAATCATCCTCGTGATCTCGATCACTGGCACTGTGCTCATCGGTACCATGGCTGCGTACGCTATCGACCGGTTCCGATTCCGCGGCCGGTCCCTGGTCACCGCACTGTTTCTGCTCGCGACCCTCGTCCCGTCCGTTACCACCCAGGTGGCGACCTTCCAGGTCATCAACGCCCTCGATCTTTTCAACACCCGATGGTCGGCCATCCTTCTGTTCACCGGCACTGATATCGTCGCGATCTACATTTTCCTGCAGTTCATGCAGTCGATCCCGATCTCCCTCGATGAGGCCGCCACGCTCGACGGTGCCAGTCGATTCACCGTGTACTGGAAAATCATCCTGCCGCTGCTAAGACCCGCCGTTGCCACGGTCGTGATTATCAAGGGCATTGCCGTCTACAACGAGTTCTACATCCCTTTCCTCTATATGCCCTCACGGGATCTTGGCGTGATTTCCACGTCCCTCTTCCGATTCATGGGCCCATTCGGGGCGCAGTGGGAAGTCATCGCCGCCGGAACCATCCTCGTCATCGTTCCCACGCTCATCGCCTTTCTCTTCCTTCAGCGTTTCATCTACAACGGACTCACCTCAGGAGCAACAAAGTGACCGACACCATCACCGATCCGACTCTCATAAGCGCGGCCGTGCGCCCCCTGCACGACGGCTGGAGCGTCCGCGCGCAGCGCGGCCCCATCCCTTCCTCGGTAGCCAGAAAGTCATTCCCCGCAACTGTCCCAGGACTGGTACACACCGATCTGCTTGCCGCGAACCTGATCCCCGACCCCTACCTCGATCAGAACGAGAAGAAGGTGACCTGGATCGGCGAAAGCGACTGGGAATACACCACAACATTCGAGTGGACTGCCGACGGGCACGACCGCCACGAGTTGGTCTTCGAGGGACTGGACACTATCGCCACGGTAACCCTCAACGGTCATCAGATCGCTACCACCCGCAACCAGCACCGCACCTACCGCCTCGCGATTGATGAACTTCTCATCGATGGACCGAACGAGCTTTCCGTGTTCTTCGCCTCCCCCGTTGCTGAAGCCGACCGGGCCAGCCTCGAAATCGGCTACCGGCCGCACACCTACACCCACCCCTTCAACGCCATCCGCAAGGCCGCCTGTAACTTCGGCTGGGACTGGGGATTGGATGCGGCATCCGTCGGCATCTGGAAGCCCGTATCTCTGCACGCCTGGAGCACCGCACGGTTGGCGACGGTGCGACCCGTGGTGGTCGTCGACGAGTCAACCGGGCGAGTCAGCGTGAACGTGGCCATCGACCGCACCTCCGACGAACCAGTCGTCCTCACGGCAAGCATCGCCGGGGAGAGGTCCTCAGCCACCATCCCCGCTGGCAGCACGACAGCAACAGTCGAGATTGCCATCGCCAACGTTGATCTGTGGTGGCCACGCGGATTCGGAGACCAGCCCCTGTATGACCTCGCCGTGGACGCGAGCGTGAGCGGCGCCTCCGTCGACACCTGGACCACCCGGATCGGCTTCCGCACCATCGAAGTGCAACTTGAGCCAGACGCTGAAGGTTCCTCCTTCCGATTTGTCGTGAACGGCGAACCGGTATGGATCCGAGGCGCGAACTGGATCCCGGACGACGCCTTCATCACCCGCGTCGACCGCGCCCGCCTGGCACGGCGAATGGACCAGGCGGAATTCGCCAACATGAACCTGCTGCGCATCTGGGGTGGCGGCTACTTCGAGTCCGACGACTTCTACGAACTTTGCGACGAGCGCGGCATCCTGGTCTGGCAGGACTTCCTGTTTGCCTGCGCCTCTTACGCCGAGGAGGAGCCGCTGTGGAGCGAGGTCGAAGCTGAAGTCCGCGACAACGTGACTCGGATCATGCCACACGCGAGCCTGGCTCTCTGGAACGGCAACAACGAGAACATCTGGGGCTACGAGGAATGGGGATGGGCCAAGCGCCTGCAGGGACGCACCTGGGGGCTGGGGTACTACCTCGACCTCCTCCCCCGCCTCGTCTCCGAACTCGACCCCGGCCGCGCCTACACGCCTGGAAGCCCCTGGTCGGGCGACCCGGAAATTTTTGCCAACGACTACAACCACGGATCAGTGCACCTGTGGGAGCTGTGGAACAGAGTTGACTACCCGGCCTACCGCGACATCCACTCCCGATTCGTCGCTGAGTTCGGCTGGCAAGGCCCGGCATCCTGGTCGAGCATCCAACGGTCGATTTCTGACAACCCCCTCACCCCGGAGTCGCCCGGCATGATCCATCACCAAAAGGCGACGGACGGCAACGACAAGCTCACCGACGGCCTCGTCGCGCACCTACCCCTTCCGGACAACACCGAGGACTGGCACTGGGCCATGTCCCTCAACCAGGCGCTCGCAGTCACCCTCGCAATCGAGCACATGCGATCAGAGAGTCCTCGGTGCATGGGCTCTATCGTGTGGCAGCTCAACGACTGCTGGCCGGTCACGTCCTGGGCCGCCATCGACGGTTACGGTGTCGCCAAACCGCTGCTCTACGCGCTCAAGCACGTCTACCAGGACCGCCTTCTGACCGTCCAGCCACGCGCAGACTCTCTCGCAACCGTCGCCGTCAACGACAGCGCCGAGGACTGGGATGGTGAGTACGTGATCCGTCGCCTACGGTTCGACGGGACCGTCCTTGCCGAGAACCGGCAGGACGTGCACGTCGACGCGCGTTCCGCAGCGACGATCGCGATCGATGAGGAGACCGGCACACCTGGAGACGTTAACGATGAGCTGTTGGTCGTCGACTTCGGTGACACGCGTGCATTCTGGTTCTTCGCCGAGTATCGCGACTCCGCCCTCGAAGCCGCCCGCCTGTCGACCACAGTCAAGACGGTCGACGGAGGTGTGGACGTCACGGTGACAGCGGACAACCTCGTCCGCGACATCACTCTGCTGATCGACAAGGTCGACCCCCAGGCAGTCGTAGACGATCAGCTCGTCACCCTGCTCCCGGGCGAGTCCGTCACCTTACATGTCACTACTGACCGCCCAATCGATTTTCGCCAACTGGTGTCAGACCGGGTACTTCGCACCGCCAACCAGCTCGTGGCGGACTGGGCTTAGTTCACCGTCACACACGAGGCCTGACGGATGCCCCCATCCGCCGGGCCTCGTGTGCCCGGATGCGTTACAAACCTAAGGAACACCAATGCCCAACTCACTCGCGCTTGCAATCGATATCGGCGGAACCAAGATCGAGACTGCTCTTGTCGACGATGACGGACACATCGTCGCCCAGAGCAGGCACCGCGTCCCGACCGGCCGGGATATGGATTCACACGGCCTCGGCCTTGCACTAGAGGGCTGCGTGATGGCCTCCACTGCGAAGTCGGGCGGCACGGTGATCGTCGGTGTCGGGATCGGATCCGCAGGCCCCGTCGATCTCGCCGCAGGAATGATCCTTCCGAAAAACCTGCCTCTTCTCCGCGGCTTCCCAGTCCGCTCGTTCGTCGAAGACCTCGTCCCCGACCGTCCTGTCGAGTTGCGCCTCGACGGCACGTGCCTCGCCCTCGCCGAACACTGGATTGGTGCGACCCGCGGGACCTCATCGTCCATGAGCATTGTTGTGTCGACCGGTGTCGGCGGCGGCATCATGTTGGACGGCCGGATAGTCTTCGGCCGCTCCGGCAACGCTGGCCACATCGGGCAGATTCACCTTGACCGCTCGGACGACGGGACCTCGGACGGCGGAACACTCGAAGGGATCGCCTCCGGACTCAGAAGCGTTGACTGGGCTAGGAGGCACGGGTGGTCAGGGCAGACCGGTGAGGACCTTGGACGTTCAGCAGGCGCCGGCGACGCCATTGCTATCGCCGCGGTTCAGCGTTCGGCAGCAGCCGTGGGACGCGCTATTGCGAACGTCGCCACACTCCTTGACCTTGAGGCAGTGGCAATTGGCGGAGGGTTCTCCCATGTGTCCCCCTCCTACCTGGACATAGTCCGCGGATCGGCGCGCGACCATGCGGTGTTCGACTACTCCCGCGACGTCGCGATCCTCTCGTCAGGCTTAGGCAGCGACGGCCCCCTGATCGGCGCTGCGGCCCTCATCCACCGACCACATTTGATCGGTCACCCTGGCGAGGTCACGCTAGCCTCAACCCTCTGACTCTCCGCCATCCATCCCTGGGTAGGTTCTGACATCCCACGACCGGTCACCAACAACATGCGGAGCACCATGGCACCCTTTTGTGAGATCCGACCCGACCAGCTCCTTCGCTCGGCCCTGCGTCCGGCGGCCGGACGCATAATGGTCGCAGCGTCAGCCTTTGTTGTGAAAGAAAGCCCTCTGTGGCTCCTTCCTCTTGTAACGGCGGCAGTCGTCGACGCCCTAGTTGACCAGAAGGCACCAGACGCGCTGATCCTGCCGGCCGCCGTCGGGGCGGCCACCATCATTGCGAACATCGCCGCCAACAACATCTACGTCCGACTGTATTCGTCCGCGGTGCGTTCGATGGGCTCTCGGCTCCGGGAAGCGCTGGCGGTGCGCCTTCAACTCATGTCTTTCGAATACCACGCCCGCGGCAGCGCGTCGATCGTGCAAACGAAGGTAGTACGCGACGTTGAAAACTTGGAGCTGATGCTTCAACAGGCATCCGGCCCGCTTCTGAATGCCATAACCATCCTCATCGGCGCGGGTGTCGTAACCGCAGCGCGAGTGCCTCAATTTCTGGGGGTGTTCGCACTAACCATCCCCCTTGCAGCCGCTCTCATCATCTGGTTGCGACGCCGAACAGCCGAGAGCAACGCTTCGTTCCGACGCGACGTCGAGACCATGTCCTCGACCGTGGGAGAGATGTCCTCCCTGTTGGAAATCACTCGAGCCCACGGTCTCGAAGGCGTGTCCGTGGGGCGAGTCGTAGATGCCGCACGCCGTGTCGAGACTGCGGGAGTCGCCCTGGATCGGCTCAACGGCCGTTTCGGCGCATTGTCATGGAGTAGCTACCAGCTCATCACCCTGGGGAGCCTATTCGGAGCAGCCATCGTCGCCATGACCGGTCTCCTTCCGATCACCGTAGGCGAAGTTGTCCTCCTCAGCTCCTACTTCGCTCTACTCACTGGATCCATCTCCGGCGCGTTCCAAACCGCGCCTATTATCACCCGAGGGCTGGAATCCCGGCGATCCATAGCTGAGGTCCTGACCGAACCGGACATCGAGGACAACGAGGGAAAGATGGTCGTCCTCGCTACCTCCGGTCGGATCGACTTCGAATCGGTCACCTTCCGCTATGGCGAACACAATGTTCTCACCAATGTGAGCCTTCAGATCCGGCCGGGAGAGACGGTAGCGTTCGTCGGTCCTTCCGGGTCGGGAAAATCCACCCTCACACGTATCGCCCTCGGGTTGCTGCGGCCAACCGACGGCCGCGTATTTCTCGATGGGCTCGACGTCAGCACGCTCGACATGCGCACCGCCCGCCGTTTCATCTCCGTTGTCCCTCAGGAGCCCGTCCTGTTCAGAGGCACCATCAGAGACAACGTTCTTGACGGACTGCCCGAGACGAGCGACACACGGCTCGAGGATGCGCTTCTCGCCGCCAACGCACAATTCGTCCTCGACTTGCCAGAGGGATGGCACACGCCCGTTGGAGAGCGCGGCGCACAGCTTTCCGGCGGTCAGCGACAGCGGTTAGCAATTGCGCGCGCGCTGATCCGTAATCCGCGACTGCTGATTCTGGACGAGGCGACCGCCTCTCTCGACCCAAAAACGGAAGCCGAAGTCCGTGATGCCCTCGAACGCCTTCGTCACGGGCGGACCACCCTTATCGTCGCGCACCGGCTCAGCACCATCCGTGACGCGGACCGCATCGTAGTTCTCGACGCCGGCCGCATCGTCGAAGTGGGCACCCACCAACAGCTCCTTTCCGCGGGTGGAGCTTACGCAGAGATGTCGGCCGCGGCCTAACTAATCTTCCTCGAACCGAATTGCACAAGCAGGGAGGCCCCAGCCTGAGACCTCAACCGGTGCGCCTGTCAGCGCAGAGTCACCTCACCCTGGTTCAGAAAACGCGGATGAAAGTAGGTACTCTATATCGCCGCATTCGTGTTGTTCCCGCATAGCTGCTCAGACCACATCACGAAGTAAGACCAGCGTGTCTGGCTCTAAAGCAAGGCACTATCCGGAACCTTCCCCATTTCCGCGATCGCCGCATAGAGGCCGGCCGCAGCCAGCACATCGCCATCGCCGTGGATGAAGTAGGGCTGTCTCCCGTCTTCCATCTTGCTGCCACTCGTAGTAGCCGGGCATAGGCACCAGGCACCGTTGGCTGGCAAACGGGCTGCGGAACATGCCGTTGCTGGCCACCGATTCCAGGCGTGCGTTGATGGGGGCCGGGCCTCCCGGCTTTGCCCAGCCTCGCTTCAATTCCCACGAGGCCAGGTCCACGTCCCGCTGCACTGTTTCATCACGGGTCCATTCCCGCACGATAGGTGCCGGGTCGGTGGGCGCAACACTGTACGAGGGCTTCCAGTCGGCGGCGTTGGCGCCGGTGGCGTCGAAGAGGCTCAGCAGCTCGTCTGTCGTATTGGGAACCACGTATCTGCCGCACATGCAGTTGAAACTAGCTCTCCCCCGGCTTCGTCAGCAATGGGATCAACCCGGCGCTGTCTGGGTAGTGCGAGGACGGCCAACGTCACACGAAGCGAACGAATCCGCACTCCAGGCAGCATCAGAAAGGGCCTTCATCGGTGCCCAAGATCACCATACGGACCAAGCATCGTTGACAGTTCGGCACACCCAGGTCGTCGTCCATGCCGGTCACACTACGCGCACATCACCCGCCAGCATCTGAGCAGCCGATGCGCTCTCATTCTGGATCTACAACGAGATCTGGTGCTGGTACATCCCCACCCACGGCGACGACCTCGCCGAACTACGCTCAACCCTGTGGCGCCAACGAATAAATGCCATCTCCGGCCTGCAGCGCCTCACCCCACAAATCGTGGACGCCCTCATCAACCCGCCCCCGAGCCGCCTGACCTACCGGGAGAGTGCGAAAGTCCGCGGTCGGCGTCACCGTTCTTGCACCGTGTAGTAAAAACCAGACCATCAGGAGTTCCGCTATTTTGGAAGCCGCCGCGCTGGAAAGTGTGAAGTCAGTTGTTAATCAGTAGGACGTTGAAATGACCTTGGCAGGAGAGGTCACGTTCACACCCTGCGGGGACCTTGGTCGGGTACGCACGCTCCGAATTCGAAGGGACCACACCTTGACGCGCCCCCTGATCCGACTCCTGTCCATTCCGGCCTTTGCGATAGTACTGGCGGCGTCTGCACCGGCCCAGGCCCAGGCCGCCCCGCCCGATCAGGGCGCCGATGCCGCCAACCCGCGCGCGTCGAATTCCGCGACCCTGCTGTATTTTAACGACGCCCACGAGATCGGACCGGTACTCTCCGGCGGACAGGACCGCGGCGGTGTCGCCCGTCTCTCCGCTGCGATCGACACGGTGCGTGAGGACAATCCAGCGACATCCGTCGTCTTCGGCGGCGATCTGGCCGGAGGCACGCTCTTCGGCGGGCTTTACAAGGGGTTCCCGATGGTCGACGCCTTCAACAAGATCGGCGTAGACCTCGCGAATTTCGGCCAGCACGACTTCGACTTCGGGATCGATATCGCCCGCGAGCTCGTTGCCGCGTCGGAGTTTCCGTGGATCACCTCCAACCTAGTCGACGCTGAGGGCGAGCCGTTCGTGGCGGGAGGCACGTGGGAGGTCCAGCGCATCGGCAAGGTGCGAGTGGGCTTCATCGGCCTGACCGACGCCATCGATACGACCTTGGCCAGCGACCAGCTCGACGAGACCGATCCCGTCGAAGCCGCACGGGCCGCCGTGGCTGACATGACAGCGACAGAGAAGGTGGACGTCGTGGTGGCAGTGACTCAGCACTCGATGGACGACAACCGGGTGTTGGCGCAGGCCGTACCGGAGATCGATGCCATCTTCGGCGAGGAGATGGCTGAGTACGAGTCCGTCATCTCCTACTCCGGCGCGGTCCCTCTGATGGCTCCCGAGGGGAACATCGGCTCGCTCATCCGGCTCGACATCACCAAAGAGGGCGGCGAGTACATCGTCGCCCCGTCCGTGATCGAGGTGGACCACACGGTCACCCCGGACCCGAGTCTGCGCCAGCTCGAGAAGTTCTACGAGGCCGATATGGCGGCCAACCTCTCCACGGTCCTCGCCACTGTCCAGACCCCGCTGCTCAACCCTGAGAACGCCGCCCGCCGCCAGGAAACAGCTCTCGGCAACTGGGTTGCGGATGCCTTCCGCGCGTACCACGGCACCCAGATCGGGTGGATGAATGGTGGTGGCCTGCGCGCAGAGGCACCAGGGCCGGACTTCACCACGCGGGACGCGTACTCCATCGCACCCTTCGATAACAAAGTCATGGTCGTGCAGGCGTCCGGGGCCGGGATCGTCGCAGCACTCGAGCAGGGCGTTGGACACGTGGACATTCTGGGAGGCGGCTTCCCCCAGGTGTCGGGGATTTCCTACTCCTACTCCCCCAGTGCTGCCGTCGGCTCACGCGTCAGCGACGTCCGGGTCGCCGGGGAACCAATCGACGTCGGATCCACGTACTCGGTGGCGGTAACAAACTACGTCGTCGGTGGCGGCGACGGCGTCGCCGGGTTCTCGGGAGGATCAGTGCTGGTCCCAGCTTCGGGAGCGCCAAGCGACGCGGAGGCGATCATGGCCCACGCAAAGTCGCTCGGCGTCGTCGACGCGACGACGGAGGGACGGATCACCGTCCTGCCGTAAGACCGACGCCGAAATCGGCGGCCTCGCGCACGGCGTTCATCAAGGAAGCTCACTACCGCGAGGGCTGGCTCGTGACCAGCGCGCACCCGTTGGCATCAGTCGCCTATGCGATTCTTCGTCAAGCCTGGAAATCGGGCGAGACCACAAACTTCGTTTGGGAAGATCTCACCGTCTGAGGGATAGACCGTCCCGATAAGGGTTCCGAAATGGCACCCCGCCGGTCAACGTCGGCTCGGAGCCCTGGCGGCGAATTCCGTGCCAATGAAGCGTTCGTCTTACGAGCTGCTCCGGATGTTCCCTCCTGGCGAAGCAATCGACGGCATATTTCCCCGAACGACCTCGCGGTCGTAGGCTCGCGCTGAGTAGGGCACTCAGGTGTCCGCGAATCGAGGGGGGCGAAATGGAATTCAGTGCTCTTTTTTGGTGGAACTTCTGGGTGGTAGTCCAGGTTCTCGTTGTGGTTGGGGTCTTCGTGGCTCTGGGGCTTTTCATCCGCTGGGGGCGGCGCAAGAGCGCCATTCTTGAGGCGAGCCAACCCACGGAAGGTCACGGGCCCGCTGCCGGTAAGTAGCGAGTGCAAGTCCCCCACAGGAGGTTCCGGAGACGCATCTTCACTGGGGCCCTATCTTGAAGTATCCAAACGAACGGAACCGTGGTGGACAGTCCAGCCGCACTTGCAGTCGCTCTCGCATCCGTCGTCGCCGTCCTCTACCTCGCTGCGATCGCGTACGCCATCGTCCAGATTGCGCGAACCCGCGACCTGTCCGAGGTGGAGAAGGCCCTCTGGATGATCGCCGTCGTATTCGCGCCTCTGCTCGGCGCGCTCGTTTGGTACCTCGCCGGGCCACACCCATTCGGCCTTCGACTCACACACAAGGTTCGGTAGACCTCGACCTTCATTTCTCTTCGCGGAGGGGGTTGGGTGACTGCCCATGGGGCAGGAAGGGCGTTGTAGCGCGAACAACCTCTGTGAAACTCCTTGTATCCGAATGCGCCGGCAACGGCCGCCTGACCGGTAGGTTCGAGCGCATGCGATTCGCTCTGCGTCAGACATCGGCACTAGTGCTGGCTGGGGTGATCGTGCTCTGCTCCAGCGGCTGTGGCAGCGCCCCGAATCCGAGCATTGAATCGCAAGCTTCAACGCCAACGCCAACGCCAACCTCAACGCCTTCAACGTCTCCGACGACGGAGACGAGCCAAAACAATTCCGCCGGAATGAGCGGATTCGAGCGGCAACTCCCGCTTGCAGGGCAATTCGTGACTCAATGGACCGAGACCGTCGGCTCCGTTGAGATCGAACGTCGCAGCGATGGCACTGTCTGGGCGACCCTCAGCGACTTCAGCACGGGAGCCTCTCCGAACTTGAGGCTCTACCTCAATGAAGGGGAGCTGGTCAAGAACACTGATAGCGCCTGGACCACCGATGGCGGCCTCAGTTATGACATCTCCACCGTCATGGCATCAGCCAGTACGCAAGAGATCGAGATTCGGGGAAGTCAACACATGGACGAGATTCACAGCGTCACAATTTTCGACTACACAGGTCCCGACTATCTACATTTTGGCTCGGCCCCACTCGGGTAGCGCACTATCAATCCGGCGACACTGCAGTCGCTCTCGTATCCGTTGTCGCCGTCCTTTACGTCTCAGCGGCGCCTCGGCGTGCGGAATTCATGCCAGGTCGCCCAATCGCGCCGCGATGCTGTTGTCGTCCCCGGCTCGACGCTCATAGGTGACGGCGATGATGAGCAGCACGGCGCCGACGACGGCCAGCGTGATCCACCACGGCACCGATTCGATGCCGCGGCCGATCTGCACCACGAACACGAAGATGTTCTCGATGGGCAGCACGATAATGCCCAGCAGGAAGGGTGCCGCGAGTTTCCGGCTCGAGCCGACGAGAATGGCGACGAGCGCAATCGCGATCACGAGGATGGCCCGCCAGGTCTGGGGGTCGGTGAAAGTCGCGAGGATCGAGGCCAGGAACATCACGCCGAGCCCGGGGGCGAGCAGCGGCCACGAGCCGTGCCAGCGGGCGGGCCAGCTACTGAGCGTGCCGCGCTGGGTGTCAGCTGTATCCCGTTGCCTGCCGCGCATGGCGGCAACGCCGGCGAAGAGTAGGAAAAGGCCCAGGGGCAGCGAGAACCACTCGACTCGCAAGTCACGCGGACTCCAAGCCACGATCGCAGTGACGAACGCGAGCGTGAAGATGAACCAAACGGGAGGCAGGCTTGTCCGCCCGTTTCGCAGCCGCACCGCGACAATGACCATGGCGGCGAGGTAGGCGACCATGAGCGACCACATCAGCCAGATCGTGAACCAGTCTCGTTCGATGGCCGTCCAGGTAGCGAGCCCGACGTACAGGGCGGCGGGGGCATAAAGCCAGCGAGCAGACAGGCGACCGAAAGACCACCCTCGGATGCGCGCCGGTTGAGATATCTCGGCATGGGACAAGATGGCCCGCGCCGCTGCGGCAGCTGGCACGGCGCCGGCCAGGCCAATCCCGAGACACACCACGACCAACGGTATTCCTGCGATCTGGACCACGTCGGCACCGACGCCGAAGCGCACGCCCTGGATAGCCCCGGCAGCCCCGGCGATGATCGCGACCGCGTGGGTCGGCGTGCAGAGTGTGCGCAGCCGTTCGGCGCGA
Source organism: Cryobacterium sp. TMT1-62 (assembly GCF_004403145.1). Taxonomy (NCBI): domain Bacteria; kingdom Bacillati; phylum Actinomycetota; class Actinomycetes; order Micrococcales; family Microbacteriaceae; genus Cryobacterium; species Cryobacterium sp. TMT1-62. Next base: position 61,820 of record NZ_SOGZ01000040.1, read on the forward strand.
GGCGACACGCACCGGTCGAGCAGCAGGCCGAGCCCGAGCAGCACCCACGACGCGGCGACCAGCCCGAAGCCGCGCCATGCTGCACCGACGGTTTCACCTGCCTCCGACACCGCCAGTACCACCAAGGTCGGCACGACGGCGACGAGGAGCCCGCCGGTGTACAGCGGCACGCCTTGTGCGCCGCGCGCGGTGAGGAGCAGGCCGATGGTCGTGGCTGCGAGGCTCGGCGGGAGCAGGTATGGCTCGAGCAGGCCGATACCGATCAGAGCCCACACACACCACAAGGCTCCCGTGAGGCAGGCAGCCGCGGTCCACCATCCGTAGCGGCGCTTCGCCCAGAACGATGTCGCCGCTGCGCCGAGGGCGAGGATGACGAGCACGAGGAATGTCGTCGGCAAGCCAGCCGCCACCCGGATGAGCGCGAGCCCGACGGCGATTACGCCGGTGAGCATGGCAGACACCTCGAGGGCGATCCGCGCGACCGTGGCGTCCGGTTCGCCGATGCCGCGTCGCTTGAGGGCCGAGCGAATCACCCCAGTGCTCGGGAGCGCGAGAGCGACGATCGCTGCGATGACCGGCAGCGTCACGGGTGAGGCGCTGCCCACAAGCACCTGGGCGCCGAGGCATACGACGACGACGGCCAGGGACGGGATGAGCAGGCCCGCGGCAATCGCGCGCAGCACGATGCCGAGTCCGGGCCGGCGGGAAACGAGGAGGGTCATCGCAAGCAGGAACATGATGCCGGTTGAGAAAGCGGTCCAGCCACTGCGCTCGAAGACCACCTGGATCACGCCGATCACAAAGGGCACGGATGTCACGACCAGGATCGAGTACCAGGCTGCGGGTTTTACTTGCGGAAGGGCGGTCGCGACGATTGCGCCGATCAGCCCGATCGACGTGGTGAGGCACAGGAGCGCGATCGTGCCGATGCCGAGCCGTCCGAGCGCTGTCGCCACGACCACGAGGGCGTAGGCGTAGCCGACAGCGACGTGGAGAAAACGAGTCCCGGCGGGCACGGGTCGCGCGAGCGCGATGATGGCCGTGACGACTGCGATGCCCGCCCACGCCGCGAGGCGAACGTCGGTCCACGAGATGATGCCGGCGAGAAGGACCGCCACATGAGCCGCGAGGATCAGGGGAAGGCGAAAGCGGAGCGAAGCCGCCCGGATGCCCGGGACGAGAACGAGCGCGGCGCTCGTGGCCACCGCGAGCCCAAGGGCGATCGCGATTTGAGCCCAGGGCAAGAGGCCGGGGGCACAGACGACCACGAGCCCTGAGAGCGCCGCCAGCCAGATAGCGAGCGCTGCGCCCCCGTTCGCGAGGGGCGCCTGGGCGATGTCCCGGTGCAGGGTGATTGCGGCGAAGACCCCGAAGCCAATGGCACCGGCGGCGAGGCCGAGCACGACCGCGAGCACGCCGCCTGTGTCAATCACTGAGGCGACGAGATCGGAGCCGTTGAAGGAACCAAGCACCTTCGCGGCGCCGATCAACAGCGCCACGAGCACCGTCGCCAGGACACTGACCACGGCCATCCCGAACGCGCCGCCGGTGAACCGTCGCCGCTCGATCGTCGCCGGGGTCGGGGCCAGGGCGCCGAGGACGATGAGTCCTGCGGCGCCCGCGACAGCGATGAAGGCGAAGTACCACTGCTCGGCGCCATAGGCCCCGAGGTCGAGGGCGAATGGCAGCCCGGTGAATGCGGCGACGCCGGCAGCCCCGGCGACGAAGCTCCAGAGACCGCGTGCGAGATAGCGGCTGGCGAGGCCGGCGAGCACCGCAATCGCGGCAAGGATGGCGCAGATCCCGAGCCAGTATCCCGTGGTGCTGTCGGCCTCGATCAGTCTCGCCTGAGCGAGCACGATTGCGACGGCGACCACCTGCACCACCGTCAGCGTCACCTGTTCCGCCCGGAGGCGCCCGTCGAATCTGCGTGCCGTGGCGCGGACGAGTGCGACGAGTGCGAGAGCGACGAATGCGGTGCCGAGGTGTCCGATGACAGCCGACAACACGGTGCCGCCCGCGTACCCGAGCATCGAAGGCACCACGGAAAGGCCGAGCAGGGAGATCCAGAGCCAGGTCCGGATGCGCGCCACCCGCGACAGTGCCACCATGACCGAGCCGCTGGCGAGTGTGCCGACCGCAGTGAACACCCACGGGCTGAGGCCGCTCACGGTCAGTTCGGAAAGCGCGTACACGTCGAGGGCGACGAACAGCATTCCAAGCGCACCGACGGCCTCCGCTGAGAACTGCAGCCTGCGCCGCGCGAGCAGCCAGGCGCCGCCCAGGAACAAGAGTGTGATGAGGCCGACGATCACGCTGCGCAGCGCACGATCGCTGAGGTCGGGGTTGAAGAAGGTGAAGACGATCGCCGAGATCGCGAACAGCCCGGCACCCGCTACCGCCAGCACCGACTGAACTGTGGCGCTCGAGCGCGGATCAGCGGCAGCTGGGCTGGCTGCGGCGGGCGCAGCGAGGGCGGCAGATGCTGGCGGAGTCGCCGCCGGCGACGGTTCGGTTGCACTGGCTCCAGACGGCTCGGCGAGCAAGCGCGGCACACGCTCGAGCACCGCCTGCCGCGCTCGCAGGGCGGTGGCCGCGTCCCGGGAGGCGCTCCAGAGTTCGAGGCCGATTCTCCCGTTGAGGTCGGCGCCGCAGTTGCGGCAGCGCCTGTTCTGCAGGGCATCGACCCCGCAGGACGGGCAGGACGCATCGTCCAGAAGACGCGCGACGGCGATGTCGCTCCACTGGCTCATCGGGGCAGGCGTGCTCACGAGGCTTCCGCCGCATCGCTCGTTCGCGCCGGGTTGTGCGGATCCGAGGCATCTGGCCCCGAGTCGTCCGGCACCCAGATGAGGATGTCGCCGGGCTGGCACTCGAGTACGCGGCAGATCGCGTCGAGGGTCGAGAAGCGCACCGCTTTGGCCCGGCCGTTCTTGAGCACAGATACGTTCACCGGCGTGATGTCAATCGCGGCCGCGAAGTCAGCGACGGACATCTTCTTCTTGGCGAGTTCGACGTCGAGGTTGATGACGATGGGCATCAGACCACCTCCGACAGGTCCTGCTGCAGTTGTCGCGCGTTTCGCAGGAGTCCCCGGAGCACCAGGATCAGCAGAGCGAGTCCTGCGCCGACGACGACGCCGAGTGCGCACAGCAGCATCACCGATGGGGAGGCGACATTCGCCGATGCGAGGGTGGCCATCGACACCCCGATGAGGAGGGTCGCTAGGACCATGGCGCAGAGGATGACGTCGACCCATAAGAACGCGTTGTCGCTGAAGATGACGGACGTGCGCACCATTGACAGGAGCCGCCACACGCACACGAGCACGACCTGCACGCAGAGCAGGAAGAGCACGGCAACGATGATGCCCGGCGTCTGGAGATAGCCGAGGTCTGCGTAGGTCTCGGCGGACTGCCGTGCCACACCGGGGACCATGAATAGCTGGCAGGCCAGGAGAAGGACGATCATCGCGACGATGAGGGCCTTCAACGAGACGATGGTTGCCTTGTGCATGTGAGTCCTATCGATAATCGGTGCTCTGCTATCGACAAACGATACATCCTGCCTGCGCTGAATGGAAGCCACGGCACCCTGCGGCTTAACCGCAACGCGTGAAGGCGTAACCGTCGACGCCGTGGAGGTGTCCCGGTGAGGGTTCCGCAAAAGAGTTCGGGAGTGCAGAGGGGTGACACTGAACCCAGCAGCATCAGCGCAGGGGGAAAGTTGACGAATCACGACGTACTTATGCGCCTGAGGCGGGACAAGAGAACCCAGGGTGATTCCAACCGTAAGCACGGAATCGTGCGCTTCTTCCGAGACCTTTTCGTCATATTCTTTGTTGCCCTGCTCATATCGTTCCTGATCAAAACATTCCTCATTCGCTCTTTCTATATCCCTTCGGGATCGATGGAAAACACCCTGCAAGTCAAAGACCGAATCATGGTCAACGAACTCGTCCCCGACCTCATCCCCATCGCCCGTGGCGATGTTGTTGTGTTCACAGACCCCGGTGGATGGCTAAGCGCAACCGAACACGACACTGTCCAGCCGGGCAATCCTGTAGCCGATGGCATCCGATGGTTTTTTTCCGAGGTGGGCCTGGGCGCGCAAGAAACGAACGACCATCTCATCAAACGCGTCATCGGCCTGCCCGGCGACAAAGTCGCCTGCTGCGACGCCACCGGCCACATCACCGTCAACGATGCGCCTCTCAGCGAGCCTTACCTCAAAGCATCTTCCGGGACGACGCGTTCTCCTGAGAAGTACTTCACCGTGACAGTCCCCGCAGTTTCTCTATGGGTCGAGGGCGACAACCGCGACAACTCGGCGGATAGCAGGCTCCACACCACCACGCCCAGCAAGGGTTTCGTGCCCATTACCAATGTCGTCGGCCGGGCGTTCGTGATCACCTGGCCCGTCGGTCACTGGTCCTGGCTCGACAACTACCCGAACACCTTCCGAGAGACTGGCCAGGACCGATGATGCACACGACTCAGGGTTTCGTCCCATGACCGAGAGGGATTCCCGATAGCCGTTCCCAAACGCCACTCCCCCGAGATGTCGAAAATTCGGCGGGTTGGCGCCGATTCTGCGTCCATGGACGTCCGCCTTACGGATGCTCGCAGTTCGCGTTGAGCCAGTCGATCGCGCCGGCCCAGGTCGGATCCTCGCCAAGGGCCGCGGCGCCTGTTTGCTGGTCGGGGTCGATACCGTCTGGATAGGTGAGCCCAGTGCGGTCCGCCATGCGGGCTACCGTCAGCACGATAACTGCGCCGTCGGACATCGTCTTTAACGTGTTCCCGGTCGCGAAACCCGCGGTCGTCGTTTCTCCGAAAGTGCGCACGCCCGATTGACCCCGGAATGCCAGGAGTGTCGACTCGCCTGCGCTGGCGGTTTCAGGACCCTGCAGGACGGCGATGTTCCGACCGGCTTGCGATGAGCCGGTCACGGGTGACGTGGCAAGCGTTTCGGTTGATCCGTCCGATTCGTATGTTACGGCGGAGCCATCTATGCGCACGACTTCCGACTTGCCATTCCGGCGGATGAACGACAACACGGTGCCCTGGGAGAGCAATGGCGTCACAGCCCCGAGCATGGGAAAGGAATTGCCGCCCCCATTGCCGCGCAGGTCCACGATCCACCCGCACCGTGCCCGCGTTTCTGCGTCTGAAATCCCCCGCGCACCAGCGTCGATGTAGGACTGGCCTTCTCTCGTGTCGCTGCTACTGAACCAGGGAACATCGATGGCAGCGATGCTACCCGTGGCAAAGCTGACGACTGGCCGGTTCTCGCCCGTCGGCGGCAACTGGACCGAGCCCAACTGGCCTGGGGGCAGGACGAAGCGACTATGCACTCTTCCTCCGGCGGCCGACACTGCCCGCATCAGTGGACTGTGGGTTTCCGCGATGGTCTCTGCGGAGGACGCGCTCACCGATGCGAGAGCTCGAGCTTCTTTCCACTTCCTGCGAGTGGCGTAGAGGCCGTTTTCATCCATGAAGTCGAGGGCAGACTCCACGTATTCGCGCACCGCGGGATTTCCCGAAGGCGGAGGTTTGCCTGGCACGGCCGGCACGCAACCTGTCACAGGAACAGTCAGGCCGAAGGCCAGTGCGACTAGAACGAGAGAGCGGAGACCAGAGCATCTACTGGCAGCCATGGCACGTCTCCCCAATATAAAGCCCGCTCGCCATGGAGCGACTTGTCCTGTTCTGCCGCAAGCATAGGGGGCACCTACTTGCGCCGCGTCCTAAAACACCTCGACTCGGCTACCCGCTGACCGTTCCCCACTAGGAGCCTCTGGCGGGGGTGCTCCCAGGTCACCGCGAGCGGAACACGATTCGCGGAAATCAAGCTCTCGACAGCCCCCATCCTCCGGCGTCGGTTTCACCGGGCTTCGCATCGCCCGCACCGCAGCAATCGGCGCAGGGCTTTATTATGTTTGGCCGTCGTGCGCTCGGCCACCGCACCACCGCCGTCTAGAAGTCAGTCACTTTCTTGGCATGCCACGCACACCTTGCGGGAATACGATCTTTCTATCGGGCTTCCCGTCACGTCGGCAGCCCGCGACGCACCGCCTCACAGCAGCGTCGAAGCATCGCTGCACCACAGATTGACGCTGCTGCGATGCGGCGGCTGATCGTTAAATTGTGACCCCGACGACACCGTTTCTCATCCAGCTAAAGCACACAGGGAGCATCAATGGGCACTGACGACCAGACCAACACATGCAGTTTCCACATGAGCGGTGCGCTGCCAGCAGGTGGCGACCACCTCGGTGGCACCTTCGGTCAGTCGCCGACCCTGGACAGTTGGTACCCGCAGCGTCTCCGGGTTGAGCTTCTCCACCGGAATGGCGTAGACGCCGACCCGCTCGGCGCGGACTTCGACTACGCGGCGGCTTTCGCCACGATCGACCTCACGACGCTCAAGTCGGACATCAAGCGACTGCTCACCACATCGGTCGACTGGTGGCCGGCGGACTACGGCAACTACGGTCCACAGATGATCCGAATGGCGTGGCATGCCGCCGGCACGTACCGAATTGCCGACGGCCGTGGCGGAGCGGGCACCGCGATGCAGCGGTTCGCACCAATCGGAAGCTGGTGGGACAACGGCAACACCGACAAATCACGACGACTCCTACAGCCGATCAAGCACCAGTACGGCAACGCTCTGTCGTGGGCCGACCTGATGGTCTTGACCGGCAACTGCTCCCTCGAGTTGATGGGCCTGCCGACGTACGGCTTCGGTGGTGGACGACTCGATGCGTGGGAACCGGACGACGGCACCTGGTGGGGCCCGGAGGTCTGGAACCCGCACGCGGTCGCGAGCCCTGACGAGATGGTGAGCCGCGACGAACGCTGGCATGGTCAGAACGGCGACGCGGACTACGACCTGCAGAGCCCCCTGGCCGCGTCGCACCAGGCGCTCATTTACGTCAACCCTGAGGGGCCCTATTCGAACGGCGACCCGCTGGGCTCAGCACGCGACATTCGCATCACGTTCACGCGGATGGCGATGAACGACGAGGAAACGGTGGCATTGATCGCCGGTGGCCACGCGTTCGGTAAGAGCCACGGCCAGGTACCCGCATCCGACATCGGACCGTCACCCGAGAAAGCCCCGATCGAGTCGATGGGGCTCGGTTGGCACAACCCGGTGGGTACCGGCAGTGCCGAGCACACTTCGACCAACGGCATCGAGGGCAGCTGGACTCCGAACCCGACACAGTGGGACAACGCCTACCTCGAGAACCTGTTCGCGTACGACTACGAGCAGACGAAAAGCCCGGCCGGCGCGCTGCAGTGGACACCGACTGACCCGGAGGCGCCGAAGACTCCGGACGCCCACGTACCCGGTCAGATGAACCCGCTCATGATGATGACCTCGGACATCGCACTCAAGGTCGACCCGGAGTACCGGGCCATATGCGAGCGTTTCCTGGCCGACTTCGATCTGTTCACCCTCGCGTTCTCGAAGGCCTGGTACAAGCTCACGCACCGCGACATGGGGCCGAAGCACCGGTACCTCGGCCCGGAGGTCACCATCGCCGACGACCTGCTCTGGCAGGACCCGCTCCCGGACGCAGCAGGATCCTCACTCGACGAGGCCGACGTGGCAGCGCTCAAGGAAGCCGTCCTCGCGACCGGGCTGTCCGTGTCCGACCTCGTCTACACGGCGTTCTCCGCCGCCTCGACCTACCGCGACAGCGACAAGCGCGGAGGGGCGAACGGTGCCCGCCTGGCCTTGTCGCCGCAGAAAGACTGGGCGGTCAACCGACGCACCGTCCCAGTCATCGACGCGCTGCGGAACGTGCAGGCGGCTTTCACCGCGACGTCGGACGGACGGAAGGTATCTCTCGCCGACCTCATCGTCCTCGCCGGCAGCGCCGCCGTGGAGCAAGCGGCACGGGCAGCAGGATCTGACGCCAGCGTGCCGTTTACGCCAGGCCGTGTCGACACGACGCAGGAGTTGACCGACATCGAGATGTTCGAGTGGCTGCGACCCATTGCGGACGGGTTCCGCAACTTCGTGTCGGAGCGCTTCGAAGAGTTTGCTCCGGGCGTCGCGCCCGAGGCGGCATTCCTCGACAAGGCGAACCTGTTCACTCTCACCGCACCGGAGTGGACCGTCCTGCACGCCGGGCTCCGCGTGCTCGGCAGCAACTGGGACGGGTCCGACGTGGGTGTGCTCACGGATCACGTCGGAGCCCTGACGACCGACTTCCTCGTGAATCTGACCGACACCGACCTCATCTGGACGAAGGACGACGAGACCGCGATGACCTTCACTGGTCGGGTTCAGGCGACCGGCGAGGCTCGCTGGAGGGCATCCCGGAATGACCTGGTATTCGGCTCGAACGCGCAACTGCGGTCGATCGCCGACGCCTACGCGGGCAGCGACGGGCAAGAGCGGTTCGTCCGCGAATTCATCCGCGTCTGGTCGAAGGTCATGATGCTCGACCGCTACGACGTCAAGGGCCACAAGCGTTACGGGGCGATGGCCGCCTGACCCCGGAGGTCGCGTCCCGGCGAGCTGACGGCGTGGAGGCACGGCGCGGTCACGCGCTGAGCCTCCAAGCCGTCGAGGCCTTGACCGAACGACGCTTGAGGCCGCGAGCCGAACGTTGCACGGATTGATCAGGCTGGGGACGGCCAAGGAACCTCCGCGGGCAGCACGTGGTCGACCACACTCGCACCTCGACGGCCTGCGAGGGTGGACGGGCCGCTATGCCCTGGAAGCCGTTGCCCCCACTCGTAGAGACGCCGGCCGGATTTGCTTTGGCCTCGAATCGCGAGAGGGTGCCGCTGATGTTCTCTGTGGCGGCTCGTAAGGCCTGAGCCTTCCGGGGTCATGTCCCGCTGAGGAATGCGCGTGACCGGTAGAGGTTCGCCTAGCGACGCGTCTCCGCTCCCTGGCAGGATGAGCGAATGCGAATCGATCCTGATCCCAACTGCGCGGAATTCGGCATGCTCACGCAGTACCTCGATTATCAGCGTGAGACGTTGCTTTCGAAGACCGACGGCCTGACCCGGGAGCACCTGGCACAAAAGCACTCCCCGTCCGAACTCACCCTCGCGGGCCTGCTTTACCATCCGGCGCTGGTGGAAGAGGACTGGATGGAGGTCCGCTTTGCTGGCCTCCCTGATCGAGAGCCATGGGCCAGCGTCGACTGGGACGACGACCCGAATTGGGAGTTCCGCACTGCCGCTCTTCTCGATCCTGTGCAGTTGCGGAGTCGCTACCGCGAAGCCTGTGATCGGAGCCGGGCAGTCGTGTCCAAATCGACAGGCTTGGATCAGCTGTCGGTCAAGGCGCTGGGCGATGGCCGCAACTTCTCGCTCCGATGGGTGCTGCTGCACCTTGTCGAGGAGACCGCCCGCCACGCCGGCCACGCCGATTTTCTGCGCGAAGCGATCGACGGCACGGTCGGCGAATAGCGAACCGAGACTTCAGAATCCTCGCCAGAGGAGACGTCTTGGAAAAGCATCGATCCGTTTAGTCATTCGGTGATCGGCCGTTGACCAGTCGCGTTGCGGGTTCCACCTACGGGTGTCCATCTCGACGCTGCCCTGCAGTGACGCCAACCAGCGTTAGCGAAGAGAATGCTCAGTCGAGCTTCTTGAGCATCTTCACCGAGGTTGTCTCGTAGCCGAGGGAATCGTAAAGTCGCCTGGCGCCGGTGTTGAATCCGAAGACGCTGAGGCCGAGAGAGCGCGCACCGTGGGAGCGTGCATATTCTTCGCCGAGCAGCATCGTTGTTCTCCCATGACCGTGGCCACGCTGGTCGGCGTTGATGAAAACGTCCCAGACCCACCACGCCCCCGGGTCGGTGGTGACATCCTGCCCGATCCACAGGTATCCCACTGCCGTACCAACCTCGTTCGTGACGTGAAAGACCTCATTGCCGGGGCTCTGAGTGCCCTCCGGGAACGAACGAGCCATGCTCTCGACCGCTATTCGCCGAGCTTCCTCGTGTGATCGACCCTGGGCAAGTAAGTCACCGACGTACTCCGCGCTGCTTTGCTCAATCCACGTCGGGAAGTCGCTGGCGAGGATTCGCTGAAGGGTTACGGTCATCTCTCAATTCTTCCAGGCCGACCGTCGAGTTGCACCGACGGATTCCGAGGGCGGGGCGCGGACAGGCACGAGGGCATGAACTCTTGGGTGAGGCACAGGCCCCCGATCTCTCGCGCTTAGCGCGTCCCCGTTGGGGCGAGATCCGCTCCACCAATGGCCCAGGTGATTCGTCCAACCGCGCCTGTGCCATTCTCAGGAGATGGATTGGCCTCAACCTGAACCCGTTTGCTCTGAGCGGCTCCTGCTTGAACCACTCGCGGTGGACCATGCAGCTGGGATGGTCGACGTTCTGGCCGACCCGTCGCTATACGAGTACACCGGCGGCGAAGCCCCGTCATTAGACCTGCTCCACAGGGTCAAGTCCAAATGTGTGGTGTAACGCGTCTGCCGCGTGATTCTTGGATTTCTAGGCGCTGAGGGCGCCGAGTTCGGTTGCGGGTTCCTCCTTCTCGG